>QFPD01000155.1 GCA_003248845.1 Microbacterium sp.
CGCGAGCTGCTCGCGCGGCACGTCGAGGTGCGCGGCGAGGGCGTCGGTGAGGGCCGTGACGCCCATGTCGGGGTAGCGGTTGACCCCTTCAGCCGCCTCGCGGATGACCTCCACGAACGACCTGATCGACCTCTTCGACGCCGAGGAGCGAGCCGCGCCCGACCCCGCTGCGCGCGCCCTGCGCCGGCGCCGGGTCCGTCGCACCCTGATCATCGTGACTGTCGTGGTGCTCGTGATCGCGGCATCTATCGCTGGATACGTCACCTGGGCCCTCCACGCGCCGCTGCCGGCGCCGACGGCGAGTTCGCGCACGCTCGAGGGAACGGCGGGCGCCCCGGTCTCGATCGACCGCCCCGGCGAGGGGGCGACCGCTGCACTCGTGATCGGCGCGCCCGACTACCTGGGCGCGGACGGACTCCGTCTCACCGCCGGCCCCGACGAGCCGCAGCCGATCGCGAGCCTCAGCAAGATCATCACGGCTCTCGTCGTGCTCGACGCGCACCCGCTCGCCGACGCCGCCGACCCGGGGCCGACGATCACCTTCGGCAAGGCGGATCACGACCTCTACGACGCGTACTACGTGCAGGATGCCGCGGTCGCCGAGATGCCGACCGGCAGTTCGATGTCGCTGCACGACGCGCTCGCGACGATGCTCATCCCGTCGGCGAGCAACTACGCCGACGCCGTGTCGACGTGGGCGTTCGGATCGCGCGGGGCATTCCTCGCCGCCACGCGAGACTTCCTCAGTCGCGAAGGGCTGTCCGGGACTACGATCGTCGAACCGACCGGACTCGACGACCGCAATACGAGCACACCGCGCGACCTGCTGCGCATCGCGCAACTCGCCGCAGCCGACCCGACGATCAGCGCCATCGCGGGCACCGAGCGCATGACGCTGCCCGGGCCGGGCGAGCTCCTCAACACGAACACGCTGCTCGGTCAGGACGGCATCACCGGACTCAAAACGGGAAACCTCGGCCAGGGCACGTTCGCGCTGCTGTTCACCGCCAGCCTCGACGTCGGTGCCGGCGAGCCGCTGTCGATCGTCGGCGCGACTCTGGGCGGGACGACGCGTGAGGCGCAGGATGCCGCGGTGCTGCGTCTGCTCGGCAGCATCCGCGGAGGCTTCCACACCGTCGCGCTGGTCGAGGCCGGAATGGTCGTCGGGTCGTACAAGACCGCGTGGGGCGGTTCCGCACAGCTCGTCGTCGCGGATGCCGCGGCGATCCGCACGTGGTCGGACACACCGATCGCCGTCTCGACCGAGCTGACGAACCCGACCGAGTACCGCGACGGCGAGCGCGTCGGCACGGTCACCTGGACGGCGGGCGCCGCATCGACGACGGCGGCTCTCCGCGTGCGGGGCGCCATCGAGCCGCCCACCGACTGGTGGCGCCTCACCCACCCCGACCCGCTCGGGCGCTGAGGGCCGGCGCTTCTCACGCTCACTCCCCCGCCGCGGCGAGCCGCCGGATCGCGTCGAGCTGAGCGTGGAAGACCGCGGCCGAGAGGTCGACATCAGCCTCGGCATCCTCCTGTGCGGCGAAGACGGCTCCCATCGCGGTCATGCCGATGCCGACCGCCAGCGACGCCTCGTCGAGCGGGCTCGCCTCGGGCAGCCGCCGACACTCGGGGCGCGCGGCCAGCCACCCGCCGAGGAAGGCGGTGAGCTGCGTGCTGATACGCGCGTACTGGTTCTTGATCAGCTCCAGCGCGCCGGGCTGCTCCATCGCGAGCCGTGCGCGCCCGCGCGCGACGGCCGGGTTCATCCGTGTGTGCCCGACGGAGGCGAGCAGCAGCACGTAGACGGCGCTGACGGCGTCAGTGATGGATGCCTCGGCGAGCGCCTGCTCCGCGGCATCCATTTCGATGAGTTCGATCGGCTTGCCGAAGATCGCGGCCTCGCGCGTCGGCATGTAATTGAAGAACGTCGCGCGCGAGACGTCGGCGAGCGCGCAGATGTCGCGCACTGTCGCCGCCGCGAACCCATCGCGCAGGGCGATCCGCACCGCCGCGAGCTCGATCGCGTTCTCGGTCTGGCGCTTCTTGCGCTCGCGCAGCCCCTCCTCAGCCATGAGCCCATGGTAAAACCTTGTATTGAGTCCAAACTTGGACTTGATCCCCCTTCTTGGAGTCCTCATGAGCACGACCGACCTGCCCGCGCCGTCGACCGAGACGCACGACGGCTACTTCACCCCCGACAGCATCTCGTGGCGCGTCTTCGCCGACCCGGCATCCAAGCTGGGCGGCATGGCCGCGCTGCTGCTCCAGGCACTGAACCCCTATATGATGCGCGTGTTCTACAACGCGACCGCATCGCACGAGGATGCCACAGGTCGCGACGAACGCACCGGCCGCTACTTCGAGACCGTCGTGTTCGGCGACAAGGCGCACGCCGACAAGGCCAGCGAGGTCGTGCGGCGCATGCACGCGCACGCCCGCTGGACCGACCCGGCCACGGGCGAGGAGCTGCGCGCGGACACCCCGCAGTGGCTCGCATGGACGCACAACACCTTCGTCTACGCCCTCGTGTGCGCGAGCCGCGCCTTCGGTGTCCCCCTGACGGATGCCGAGGTGGAGCAGTTCATCGTCGAGCAGCTCGCCGCCGCCCGCCTCATCGGCATCGAGGACGAGACGCTCCTCCCCCGCACCTGGGCGGAGCTCGACGCCTACATCAACGGGCAGACGTCATGGCTCTCGCTCAGTGTCGAAGCGGCCGAGGTCACCCGCGGCCTGCGCAAGCCCGCGCTGCGCGGCAATCCGCTCACGACGTGGACGACGATCATCGTGCAGGACGGCGTGCTGAGCATCCTGCCCGACTGGGCGCGCCTGCTCTACGGCATCGACGGACGCCCGATGAACCTGCGCTCCGCCGCGCGCACGACGGCCTGGCTGATGTCGCTCGCCCGGAAGTCGAAGCCCGGCGCAGCGCTCATCACCGACGCGACGAAGCGCGTGCAGGATCACCCCTACCGGCGGCTGCGGGGCGAAGGAGCACGCACGCGCGCCGCGTGAGGTGGGAGGCAGCCGTCCGGGGGCGGCTGCCGGAGGCACCGGGGGCCGGGGGCACCGAGGGCCGGGGGCACCGAGGGCCGGGGGGGCACCGGCGCGGCGCCGCGCGTCAGATCGCGCGCGGCACCGCCCCGGTGAGCAGCCACGCCTCGAGCGCGGCGTAGGCGGCCGTCCGCGCGGCCGGAGCCGATAGGAAGACGTCGTGGATCGCGTCGGGGATGCGCTGGATGCCGACGCGCCGGCCGAGCCGCGTCGCCGCCCGCGCGATGTCGTCGACGACGAGCACACTGTCGGTCGCCGTCATCGCCGGCACCCACTGCAGCGGGGAGCTGTACCCCGTCGAGAGCAGCGTGAGCACGGGGGCGTCGATGTCGACGCCGGCGGCGATCGTGCGGTGCCCCGCCATGACCGCGGCGAGCCACCCCGGATGGGTCGGAAAGCCGCGTTCGGGGCGCCAGCCGTCGGGGCTGTCGGGCAGGGTGCCGAGTTCGCGCTGGGCGCGCGTGTAGAAGCCGAGGTCGACGACGGGGTGCGTGCCGAGCGGATCGAAGCGTGCCCGCGCGGCGACGAGCGGAGCGATCGCCTGCCGCCCGATGGCTCCGATCTGCAGCTCGAGCCATGGGCTGTTCAGCACGACGGCAGCTGCTTCGCCCGGGTGACGCGCGGCCCACAGGCTGAGGGTCAGCCCGCCGGTCGAGTGCCCCATCAGCACGAGGCGACGGGCCCGCCCGCGCGAGCGCGCGCGCATGGCGGTGAGAGCGGCGGCGATGTCGGCGTCGTAGTCGTCGAGATTCGTGACGTAGCCCGGCGTCTGCCCCGGTCGGAGACTCCGACCGTACTTGCGCAGGTCGAGCGCGTAGAACCGCGCGCCGAGCCGGTTCCAGAAGCGGGCGAGGTCGGTCTGGAAGAAGTAGTCCGACCAGCCGTGCACGTACAGCACGTCGACGTCGGCGAGCGGCGCGAGGGCAGCAGCGCGCGGGCGGGACCGCACGAGTGTCGCGACGACGTCACCCTCGGCATCCGTCCCGAGCGGCAGCGTGAGCTGTTCGAAATGTGCACCCAGGATGTCGGGCGCCCAGCTCTGCGCGTCGGCCATGCCGTCAGCCTAGCCAGCCGCCACGGCGCCGCGCGGGCGTCACCGCGACAACGGGGACTCACTCGCCGCGCGAGACCCGCACCATCTCGTCGCGGTCGACGACCTTGATGCGGGCACGGCCCACCGGCGCGCCGAGGGCGATCTCGTGCTCGTCGAGGCGATGCCAGCCGTCGAGGTCGGTCCAGACCACCCCGCGCTCCGCGAGGAGCGCCGGGATCGCCTCGGGCGACGGATCCTCGGGGCTCCACCACGAGCCCTGGTCGTTGATCAGGTGGCTGATCGTCTCCATGGCATCCGACTTCGTGTGACCGATGAGCCCCACGGGTCCGCGCTTGATCCAGCCGGTCGCGTACACACCGGGCACACGCTCGTTCGACTCCTTCTTGAGCACCTGACCCTCGTGGTTGGGGATCACGCCGTGCTTCTTGTCGAAGGGCACGCCCGCGAGCGGCGAACCGAAGTAGCCGACCGCGCGATACAGCTGCTGCAGCGGCACCTCGCGGAGTTCACCCGTCCCCTCGACGCCGCCCTGCCCATCGGGGCGCGTGCGCTCGTACACGAGCGCCGCGACGCGTCCGGTGTCGTCGGTGCGCACCTCGACCGGCTTCGCCCAGAAGTGCAGATGCAGACGACGCGACGCCGTCCCGCCCTGATTGTTGACGGACTCGCGCGTGCGCCACGACTGCAGCACGCGGTCGATCACCATGACCTGCTTGTTGGACGCGATCGCCGCCCGCGAGGCCTCGTCGTAGTCGAAGTCCTCGTCGTAGACGACCATGTCGACGTCGCGCAGCTCTCCGAGTTCACGCAGCTCGAGCGGTGTGAACTTCACCTGCGCCGGTCCGCGGCGGCCGAACACGTGCACGTCGGTGACGGGGGATGCCTCGAGCCCCGCCTGCACGTTCGCGGGGATCTCGGTGGGGAGCAGGTCCTCGGCGTGCTTCGCGAGGATACGCGCGACGTCGAGGGCCACGTTGCCGACCCCGACGACGCCGACCGACGCGGCATCCAGCGGCCACTCGCGCGGGAAGTCGGGGTGGCCGTCGTACCAGCTCACGAAATCGGCGGCGCCGTACGAGCCGACGGCGTCGATGCCGGGGATGTCGAGCGCGGCATCGCGGATCGCGCCGGTCGCGAAGATGACCGCGTTGTAGTGGCGCTTGAGGTCGTCGAGGGTGATGTCCTCGCCGAACCGGACGTTGCCGAAGATGCGGATGTCGCCACGATCGAGCACGTCGCGCAGCGCCGTGATGATGCCCTTGATGCGCGGGTGATCCGGCGCGACGCCGTAGCGGACGAGCCCGTAGGGCGCAGGCAGGTGGTCGAACAGGTCGATCGACACGTCGAACTTGCGCTCCGCCTTCAGCAGGATGTCCGCGGCGTAGATGCCGGCGGGACCCGCGCCGACGATGGCCAGCCTGAGCTTGGTCATGGGTGTCTCATCCTTCGTGTGTATCCGGTCGGTGAGCCCGCGAGCGGGCATGCCGTGTCGACGCGCGGCCGCGTCAGCTGGAGCGGTCGACGATGACCTGCGAGAGCTTCACCAGCGCGTCGCGCACCGCTCCCGTCGGCAGCGGGTCGAGGGCGGCGACGGCGGCATCCGCCCACGCATACGCCTGGCGGCGGGTCT
>QFPD01000156.1 GCA_003248845.1 Microbacterium sp.
CGCATCGTCACGGTCGAGGAGACGTTCGAGCTCGCCGTCGCGGCGCCCGACATCGTCGCCCTCCAGGGGCGGCAGCCGAGCCTCGAGGGCACCGGCGCAGTGAGTCTGCGCCGGCTCGTCAAAGAGGCCTTGCGCATGCGTCCGGATCGGCTCGTCGTCGGGGAGGTGCGCGACGCCGAGGCGCTGGACTTGCTGCTTGCGCTGAACACAGGTGTGCCAGGAGCCGCGACGATCCACGCGAACTCGGCCCACGACGCGCTGCGTCGACTCGCCGCGCTGCCGCTTCTGGCAGGACGCAACATCGACGCGGGGTTCGTGCTGCCCGCGATCGCGGCGAGCGTCGATCTCGTGGTGCACTGCCGACGAGGCGCCGACGGACGCCGCTTCGTGGAGGAAGTCGTCGACGTGACGGGGGAGGTCATCGACGACGCTGTGCAGACCCGGCCGCTCTACCGGGCCAGCGGTCCCGACGCGCGCGACAGGGCGGCGTCGTGACCGCCCTGTGGGGAGCGGCTCTGGCCGCGGGCATCCTGCTGATCCTCGCGCCCTGGCTCTGGCCCGGCGGCGCTCGGACGGCGGTTCCGTCACCAGGTCGTGAGAGTGGAAGCGTCGTGCGTCTGCTGCAGCAGGCCGGATATGCGCACGCGCCGGCGGGACGTCCCGTCCTGATCGCAGGCGTACTGGCATCCGTGTGTGCCGTGATGGCGTGGCTCGCGACCGGACTGCCCGCCGTCGCGCTCGTCGCTGCGGTGGCCGGGGCTGCCACGCCGTTCACCTGGCTGCGGGCACGGGCGCGCAGGCTCCGGCGTTCGCGCCGAGCGCTCTGGTCCGACGTCTGCGACCTGCTCATCTCAGCCGTACGGGCGGGGCTCTCGCTGCCGGACGCGGTCTCCGCGCTCGCGAGCACCGGTCCCGCGCCCCTCCGCCCCGCGTTCGCGCGGTTCGCGGAGGACATGGCGGCATCCGGTCACTTCGACTCGAGCGCGCTGCGGCTGAAGGCCGCGCTCGCCGACCCCGTGGCCGACCGGATCATCGAGACGCTCCGGATGGCGCGGCACGTCGGCGGGACGGAACTCACGGGTGTGCTGCGCGCCCTGTCGGCGTCGGTGCGGGCCGACGCGACGCTGCGCGCCGAGGTGGAGGCTCGTCAATCATGGGTGCGTGGTGCCGCCGTCGTCGGCGTCGTCGCGCCCTGGATCGTGCTGGGCCTGCTCGTGCTGCGACCGGAGGGGGTCGCCGCCTACGCCACGGGAGCGGGGGTCGTCGTCGTGCTCGTCGGAGCCCTCGTGTCGGTGTGTGCGTACCGTCTCACGATCCGGCTCGGCCGGCTGCCCGAGCCACAGCGGTGGTTCGGATGAGCGGGGTGACTCTGTTCACCTGCGCCGTGGTTCTCGGCGTAACGTTCGCCGCGGGTGCGCTGCTGGCGCTGCAGCGGATGCCGCGGTGGTCGGCCCCGACGCTGTCGCGACGCATCGCGCCGTACCTTCGCGACCTCGCCGACCCCGCGGGAATGACGCCCCTGCAACCCGTGCCCACGGTCGGGGATTGGCGTACGGTGCCCAGACGGATGGCGACGACGCTCGCCTCAAGTCTGGGCGGTGGGGAGGCTCTCGCGCAGCGCTTGCGGCAGGCGGGGAGACGGAACGACGTGGTGGCGTTCCGGGCCGGGCAGCTCGGATGGGCGGTGAGCGGCCTCGCCGTCGGCGGAGCGCTCGCGATCGCGGCGACCCTTGCGGGGCGCGGCGGCCCCGTCGCGGCGGTGCTGCCTCCGCTGGTCGCGGCGATCGCGATCGTGGTCGCCGATCAGCGGTTGTCTTTCGCCGCGCGGCGACGTGTCGCACGAATCGAGGAGGAGCTCCCGACCGTTCTGGAATTCCTCGCGCTGTGCCTCGCAGCCGGTGAAGGGCTGCGCGATGCGCTGCGCCGCGTGGGCGATGTGGGCTCGGGCGTACTGACGGCAGAACTGCGCGCGGCCGTGCTCGCCAGCGGCACCGGTTCGAGTCTCTCCGATGCGTTGCTCACAGTCGCCAAGACGTGCGACGTCCCCGCGCTGTCGCGTGCTGTCGAGCACCTCGTCGCTGCGATCGACCGCGGAGCACCGCTCGCTCAGGTCCTGCAGGACCAGGCGGTCGACGCGCGCGAGGACGCGAAGCGGGTCCTCATCGAGTCCGCAGGTCGCAAGGAGATTCTGATGCTCCTGCCGCTCGTCTTCCTGATCCTGCCGCTCTCGGTGCTGTTCGCCGTGTTCCCCGGCATCGTCATGCTCAAGCTCGGAATCGGATGACCGGTGGCGGTCGGAAGGAGGCGGAGATGATCCGCACGCTGTGGAGCCGGGCGCAGGCCTGGCGTGATGAGGTGCTGCGCGACACCCTCGACGACGAGCGAGGGGATGTGCCCGGCTGGGTCCTCGTGACGCTGATGACAGCCGGTCTCGTGGTAGCGATCTGGACCCTTGCCGGTCCGGCGCTCGCCGATCTCTTCGAGCAGGCGCTGAGTCGCGTCTCGGGGTTCTGAGAATCCCATGCGTCTGCCGGCGAGCGGTGGTGCGCTGCGCGATGACGAGACGGGTTCCGCGCCGGTCGAGTTCGTGCTCGTCGGCACCCTGCTCACGCTCCTCACCCTTGCCGTCGTCCAGCTCGCGCTCGCCGTCTACATCCGCAACGTCGTCCACGATGCGGCCGTCGAGGGTGCCTACTACGGAGCCCTCGCCGACACCCACCCGGCCGACGGCGCGCTCCGCACGCAGGCGCTCATCGCGGCGGCGACGGGCGGCGGGCTGGATGCCGCGGTGATCTCGGCCGTGCACGAGGGGCCATCGGGCGCGGAGGTCGCGGTCACCGTGACGGCGACTCTCCCGCTCGTGGGGCTCATCGGCATCCCCGCCGGTATGGAGGTGACGGCGCATGCTCCGCGCGAGAGCTTCGACTGAGCATCGACGCGGCGCCCCGGCGTGCGACTTCCGCAGCGACGACGACGGGTCGGCGGCGCTGGAGTTCATCCTGGTCGGCCTCGTGCTGCTCGTCCCGATCGTCTACCTCGTCATCGCCCTCGGCGCGATCCAAGGGCAGGCGCTCGGTGTCGAGACCGGGGCGCGCCAGCTCGCCCGCGCGATCGCATCGGCACCGGATGCGGCGACGGCGGACGCCCGCGCGAACCGCGTGCGGGACGCGATCGTGCGCGAATACGGCCTCGATCCTGGTGCCCTCGACATCGAGGTGTCGTGCTCGCGGGCGACCTGCCCCGAGCCGGGAGCGATCCTCACCGTCACCGTCCGCACGGAGGTTCCGCTGCCCCTTGTTCCCGCGATCCTGGGCCTCGACGATCTGGCCCGGGTGCCGGCCGAAGCCGCCTCGGCGCAGAAGATCTCGCGCTTCTGGGGAGCGACCCCCTGATGCGCGCTCGCGGAGCCGACGCGGACGACGAGGGTTCGGTGCTCGTGCTGACTCTCGGTTACGCGCTTCTCGCCCTCGTCCTCGTACTCGTGTGCGTCGACGCGACCAGTCTCTACCTCACGCAGAAGCGCGCGGATGCCGCCGCCGACGCCGCGGCCCTCGCCGGCGCGGACGGCTTCACCCTGACGATCGAGGGTGGTGGGCCCGTGGCCCGGCTCTCGGACGACGGCGTGCACGCCCAGGCCGCAGAGCTGCTCGACGCGCTCGGTACCGCACGGCTCGTGTCGGCGTCGACGCCCGACGGGGTATCGGCCCGCGTCCGCGTCGAGGTGGACTGGCGCCCGCCCGTCCTCGCCCTCTTCGTCCCCGATGGCTGGACGCTGGGTGCGACGGCAACGAGCCGCACGGCGCTGCGCTGACGTCGCGCGGCGCCTCGCGGGCGGGAGCCTCTCAGCGCGCCCGCGGAACGAATCGAGGAACCCAGCGGACGAACGCGGCCGCTCCCGCGAGACCGATCACACCCATGGCTCCGGTCGCGAGGGCGAGCGAGAAGGCGGCGGCGAGAGCGGAGACGAGCAAGGGTGCGATGGCGCCCCCGGCATCCGTCAACGTCCGCCACGACCCGAGGAAGGGCGCCGGATCGTCCTGGGGTGCGACGTCGGCACCGAGCGTCAGCAGGATGCCGCTGGACAGCCCGTTGCCGACGCCGAGGACCGCGGCGAACAGTGCGAACCACATTGCGGCCTGCGGCAGATCGTGCGTGAACGACAGGGCGAGGAACCCGGCGCCCATGAGGATCATCGCGGGGAGAGCCGCCCACAGCCGCCCGAAGCGGTCCATGACCTGCCCGCTCGCGTAGAACAGGGCGAAGTCGATCGCGCCCGAGATGCCGACGACGAGCGCGATCGTCTGCGCGTCGAGACCGATCGAGACGCCCCACAGCGGCAGCACGACCTGGCGGGCCGAGCGCACCGCTGACAGCGACGCCGCCGCGAGTCCCAGCCGCGAGAGCACCCCGCGGAAGCGCCACATCGTCCGGAAGACGCCCACGCGCTCACGCGTGGGGATCGATCCCGTGACCGGCTCGCCGGTGTCCTCGGCGACGCGCGAGTCGCCCCGCGCGGACGGCCCACCGGGCGCTGCGCCGTCGGCTTCGGGGTCGGGCCCGAGCAGGACGAGCAGCACCGTCGCGACCAGGCACACGCTGAAGAACCAGACGGTCGCGTGTTCGTCGCCGAACACCGCGAGAAGGGCGGCCGCGATGAAGGGGCCGACGAACATGCCGAGGCGGAAGGTGCCGCCGAGCAGCGACAGCGCGCGGGCACGGAACGTCAGCGGCACGCGCGTCGTCATGAAAGAGTGCCGCGCGAGCCCGAAGACGGCCGCGCAGAAGCCGATGACGAAGACGGATGCCGCGAGCACCGCGAGGTTCGGCGCGAGAGCGAGTCCCGCGACACCCGCCATCGCGATGCCGCCGCCGATCGCCATCGTCACCCGTTCGCCGATGCGGGCGACGGCCCAGCCGGCGGGGATGTTGCCGCAGAGCTGCCCGACGACGAGGGCGGAGGCGACGAGTGCGGCGGTCGGGACGTCGGCGCCGAGGCGCGAGGCGAAGATCGGCAGAAGCGGGATGACGGCCCCTTCGCCGAGCGCGAAGAGAACGGTCGGCCCGTAGATCACGGGCGCGAGACGCCAGAGCATGCTCCGCATCGGGGCGGGGGAGTCGGCATCCGTCACGTCATCCACGTTAGTCTGGAGTGTCATGCTTGATTTCGATCCCTCCGCCGACATCCAGGCCCTGCGCTCCACGTTCTCCGACATCCAGGCCGTGGTCGACGTCGACGCGCTCCGCGCGGAGATCGATCGACTCTCCGAGGAGGCCGGTGCCCCCGACCTCTGGGACGACGTCGAGAAGGCGCAGAAGGTCACGAGTGCCCTGAGTCACCGCCAGGCCGACCTCAAGCGCGTCACCGACCTCGAGCAGCGCCTCGACGACCTCGACGTGCTCGTCGAGCTCGCCCGCGAGATGGACGACGAGGACACCGCCGCCGAGGCGCGGCGAGAGATCTCCGATCTGCAGGATGTGATCGGCCAGCTCGAGGTGCAGACGCTCCTCGACGGAGAGTACGACGATCGTCCTGCCGTCGTCACGATCCGCTCGGGCGCCGGCGGCGACGATGCGACGGACTTCGCCGAGATGCTCCTGCGCATGTACCTGCGCTGGGCGGAGCGGCACAAGTACTCCGTGAAGGTCATGGACACCTCCTATGCGGAGGGTGCGGGCATCAAGTC
>QFPD01000157.1 GCA_003248845.1 Microbacterium sp.
TGCCGGCGGTGGCCGTGAAGACACCGGACGATCTCGCGGCCGCCGCCGCGCTGCTGAACGGAGAAGCGGCATGACGGTCGTGCTCAATCAACCCCTGGGTCCGGCCCACACGCGGATCTACTCGTACGGCGCAGCGCGCGGCGAGAACGCCGTGCCCAACGACGACCTCGTCGGCCCCATCGACTCGAGCGACGAGTGGATCAGGCAGCGCACGGGCATCGTCACCCGCACGCGCGCGAACGCGGAGACGACGGCGATCGAGCTGTCGGCGGATGCCGCGGCGGAGGCGATCTCGCGCTCGGGCGTAGACCCCGCGCAGATCGACGCCGTCATCGTCGCAACGATCTCGAACCCGAAGCAGACGCCGTCGGTGTCGGCGATCGTCGCCGACCGCGTCGGCGCGAACCCCGCCGCCGCCTACGACGTCAACGCGGCGTGTGCCGGGTTCGCGTACGCCGTCGCGCAGGCCGACGCCCTCATCCGAGGCGGCGCCGCACACTACGCCCTCGTCATCGGCGCCGAAAAGCTCAGCGACGTCGTCGACCCCACCGATCGCTCGATCTCCTTCCTCCTCGGCGACGGCGCCGGTGCCGTGGTCATCGGCCCGAGCGATTTCCCGGGTATCGGCCCCACGGTGTGGGGTTCGGACGGGTCCAAGTCGGATGCCGTCGGCATGAACCACACGCTCGTAGAGTTCCGCGATGGCGTCGCGCCCTGGCCGACGCTCCGCCAGGAGGGTCCGACGGTCTTCCGTTGGGCGGTGTGGGAGATGGTGAAGGTCGCGCGACAGGCCCTCGAGGCCGCCGGGGTCGAAGCATCCGACCTCGCCGCGTTCGTACCGCACCAGGCGAACATGCGCATCATCGATGAGTTCGCGAAGCAGCTGAAGCTGCCCGACACCGTCGTCATCGGGCGCGACATCGAGACGACCGGCAACACGTCTGCGGCATCCATTCCGCTCGCGACGCACCGCCTGCTCGAGGAGCACCCGGAGCTCAGCGGCGGACTCGCCCTGCAGATCGGGTTCGGCGCGGGCCTCGTCTTCGGCGCCCAGGTCGTCGTCCTCCCCTGAGGCGTCGAGCCTCCCACCTAGACTGATCCCGACCCGGACGGGCGCGCCCCGGCCGAGATAACCACGAGAAAACAAGGAGAATCCCATGGCATTCAGCAACGACGAGGTCCTCGCCGGGCTTGCCGAGCTCATCACCGACGAGACCGGCATTTCGGCCGACGAGGTCGCGCTCGAGAAGTCGTTCACCGACGACCTGGACATCGACTCCATCTCGATGATGACGATCGTCGTCAACGCCGAGGAGAAGTTCGGCGTCACGATCCCCGACGAAGAGGTCAAGAACCTCAAGACCGTCGGTGACGCCGTCTCCTT
This sequence comes from Microbacterium sp., assembly GCA_003248845.1. Lineage (GTDB taxonomy): Bacteria > Actinomycetota > Actinomycetes > Actinomycetales > Microbacteriaceae > Microbacterium. The sequence goes on from QFPD01000157.1 coordinate 1,385, forward strand.
CATCACCTCGAACCAGGCCTGACCCGGCCTCACCGACCCGCACACCCCGGTGGGGGCGTCGCCCCCACCGGAGCACTCCGCTTCAGCCTGAGGACACCATGAGCAATCCCCGAATCGTCGTCACCGGCATCGGCGCGTCGAGCCCCATCGGCGGAACGGCGCCCGACAGCTGGTCTGCGCTGCTGGGCGGCGCCTCCGGCGCCCGCACTCTCGAGTACGACTGGGTCGAGCAGTACAACCTGCCGGTCACCTTCGCGGCGCAGGCCGCGGTGCGCCCCGACACCGTGCTCGAACGCCCCGTCGCCAAGCGACTGGACCCGTCTTCGCAGTTCGCGCTCGTCGCGGCAATGGAGGCGTGGGCCGACGCGGGGAGCCCCGACGTCGAGCCCGAGCGGCTCGGCGTGGACTTCGCCACCGGGATCGGCGGCCTCTGGACGCTGCTGGATGCCTGGGACACCCTGCGCGAGAAGGGACCCCGTCGTGTGCTCCCGATGACGGTACCGATGCTCATGCCGAACGCGGCAGCGGGGAACCTCTCGCTCCACTTCGGTGCACGCGCCTACGCGCGCACCGTTGCCAGCGCGTGCGCCTCCAGCACCGAGGCGCTCGTGAACGCGGTCGAGCATCTGCGCGACGGCCTCGCCGACGTCGTCATCGCGGGCGGGACGGAGTCGGTCATCCACCCGGTCACCATCGCGTCGTTCTCGTCGATGCAGGCGCTCTCCAAGCGCAACGACTCCCCCGAGACGGCCTCGCGGCCCGCCAGCATCGACCGCGACGGCTTCGTCATGGGCGAGGGCGCCGGTGTGCTCATTCTCGAGACCGAGGAGCACGCCAAGGCGCGCGGCGCGAAGATCTACGGCGTCGTCGCCGGTGGCGGCGTCACGGCGGACTCCTACCACATCACGGCGAACGACCCCGAGGGCGCCGGAGCGGCGCGGGCCGTGCGCCTCGCGCTCGACATGGCCGGCGCTTCCGCGGACGACGTCACCCATATCAACGCGCACGCGACGTCGACGCCGGTCGGCGACCCGAACGAGTACGTGGCGCTCAAGAGCGTCTTCGGCGACCGTATCGACGAGATTCCGGTGTCGGCGACGAAGGCGTCCACGGGTCACCTCCTCGGCGGCACGGGCGCCCTCGAGGCGATCTTCACGGTCCTCGCCCTCCGCGACCGTGTCGCTCCGCCGACGATCAACATCACCGAGCAGGACCCGGCGGTGCCGTTCCGCCTGTCCGGCGAGCCGACGCCGCTCGGCGCGGGCGACCAGCTCGCGATCAGCAACTCCTTCGGATTCGGCGGCCACAACGCCGTCGTGGCTTTCGCCTCGGTGTGACCCTTCCACCGCGCGGAAGCGGCCCCCGTGATCGCAGGATCTCGGGGGCCGCTTCCGTGTCAGGCGGGGATGCGCGATCTCGGTCTCCGGGAAGCCGTCCGAAGCCGGTACGGGCGCCTCGACCCGCCCGAAGTCCGGTGAGAGGGATGTCGGGCTCTCACCCCACCTTGTGCAGCCACACGACGGGTGCGTCGTCGCTCGCGTGCCGGAACGGTTCGAGTTCCTCATCCCACGCGGCACCCAACGCCACCTGAAGTTCGCGCTGCAGCTCGAAGACATCTCCCGCGGCGATCTCCATCGCGTAGCGCACGCGATCCTCGCCGATGACGACATTGCCCGCCGTGTCGGTCTGGGCGAAGTGGATGCCGAGGTCGGGCGTGTGCATCCATCGTCCACCATCGCTACGCGGCGTCGGATCTTCACTCACTTCGAAACGCAGGTGCTCCCAGCCGCGGATCGCCGTCGCGAGGGCAGCTCCCGTTCCGACAGGCCCCTCCCAGTAGAACTCCGCGCGGCGACTCCCCGCCAGCACGGGCTGATCGGCCCAGTCGAAATTCACCGCGCGGCCGAGGGCGCGGCCGACGGCCCACTCGAGGTGGGGGCACAGCGCTCGCGGCGCGGAGTGGATCATGATCACTCCGCGCGCCAGTGTGGTCGCCACAGACGCCATCGGTTTCTCCATTTCTTCAGGTACGTCTTCCCCTACGACCTGATGGTGAAACTTCGGCGAGATGTGCGGTTATGCGCCCATTATGACCGATGCCGCCCCGGAATGACAACACTGTGATTCTGTCCGCTGCGCTCACAGTTCGAGCACGAGTCGCGGGCAGGCGGCGCGCGAGACGCAGACGAACATCGTGTCGTTGCGCTGCCGCTGCGCAGGTGTGAGGATCGCATCGCGATGATCGACCACACCCTCCAGCACCGGCGTCTCGCACGTGCCGCAGGTGCCCTCGGTGCAGCTGGAGAGAACGAGGGCTCCCGCCTCCTCCGCGACCTGCAGGATCGAACGATCCGGCGGCACCTCGACCGTCACACCGGTCAAGGCGAGCTCGATCTCGAAGGGCCCGGACCACACCGGCGCCGACAGCGGCTCGGCTTGGAAGCGCTCGAGGTGCACGGCGACGTCGCGCGCGTCCGCGTCCGCCTGGAGGGCATCGAGCAGCCGTGACGGCCCGCAGGCCACGATGTCGGCGTTCGCCTGGGCCGCGCGGGAGACGACGCTCGCGATGTCGAGCCGCTCGTCCTGTTCGCTGATGTGGACCGCGAGACGGTCGCCGTGCGCTTGTCTCAGCTCGTCGATGAAAGGCATCCGCCGTTCGTGCCCGCAATAGTGCAGTTCGTACTCACGCCCGACCGCGGCCGCGGCGGCCGCCAACGGCACGATCGGCGTGATCCCGATGCCGCCGGCGACGAACACGAGCGGCGGGGCGGCGCCCTCGCCGTCGCCGGGAGGCAGCGCGAAGTGATTGCGGGGACCTGCGGCGCGCACCGTGGACCCCGGACGCAGCCGATCGGCGATCCACCGCGACCCGCCCCGCCCGGAGGCCTCCCTCAGCACGCCGATGCGCCACGTGTTGGCGGCGGGGTCGCCTGCCAGCGAGTACTGCCGCACGAGACCGGTCGGCAGGATCACGTCGATGTGCGCGCCGGGCTCCCACGCCGGAAGCGCCCCGCCGGAACGGTCCGCGAGCTCCAGTTCGACGACGTCCGCAGCGGCAGCGCGCACCGTCACGACCTCGAGGTCCAGTTCCCCCTGGGGTGCGCTCATGCGTTGGACTCCTTCACGACGATCAGGCGGTAGGGGCGGGCCGTGGCCGAGCGCCAGCGGTGACCTGTGCCACCCGGCGTGTACGCGGAATCGCGCGGTCCGAGCGCGTGCACGACGCCATCCAGTTCGAGTTCGATGGCGCCGTCGACGACGTGCAGGAACTCGTCCTCCGCATGCGTCACGACCTCGCCCCACGTCGCGTCCTCGCCCGTGTACTCGATGGGCAGGAACGGCCGCCGGGCGCCGTCGACGAGAGCACGGCCCACACCGCTTCCGAACCCGCCGACGACGCCATCGTCGGCGCGCACGATGCTCACCGCCGCTGCCCGCGCGTCGGCGTGCTCGTCGGCGAGCAACTCGACGACGCTCGTGGCCAGGGCCGCCGCGATCTTGTCGAGCGACGCCATCGACGGGCGCGCCAGACCGCGTTCGAGCTGGCTGAGGAAAGGATGCGACAGCCCGGACAGCGCCGCCAGCTGGACGAGAGTGAGGCCGCGCTGAGCGCGCAGGGCGCGCACGCGTGGGCCGAGTACGCCGACACCGGCGGGGGACTCGATCGGCACGGTGCACCTCTTCCTCTCGTGATGGCACTGCTCGAGTGCGTCTGTCGGGCGGCGCAGAAGTGCCATGCCCGCCCGTCTGGGCGCAACCTCCGCCGGCCGTGATTAACAGAGAGACACGATCGCGTCATTCGTTCGAAACACGGCCCCCGTACGGTCGCCGATGTTGAGGTTATCAACATTCGAACGCGTCAGCACACCCGACCGGACGCGACACCACCGAGGAGTACCGTGCATCTTCCCCGCCCCCTGCGCGTTCTTCGCAACGCCGGCCTGCCCGGCGGCGACCGCGCCGACATCGTGCTGTCGGGCGAGGTCGTGGAGCGGATCTGTGCGGCAGGTACGGCGGAGGCACCGGGCGACGCGGCCGATCTCGACCTCACCGGATACGTTCTGATGACCGCCGCGGCTGACCCGCACGCGCACCTCGACAAGTCCCGCACGTGGGACCGCATCTCTCCGGCGTTCGGCGACCTGCCCTCCGCGGTCGCGCAGTACGCCGCCTACGCCGACGCGGAGACGCGCGACTCGATCGCCGAGCGCGCTCGGACGACGGCACTGGACATGCTGGCACACGGGGTGACCGCCGTGCGGTCGCATGCGAACTTCCTCTCTGGAGACGACCCC
>QFPD01000394.1 GCA_003248845.1 Microbacterium sp.
CTGCTGATCGGAATTGAACGTGTTCTGCACCTGACCGGGCCCCGGAACGCTCACGTCCGCGGAGATCTCGAGCATCCGCAACTTGCCGTAGTCCGCCGCTTTCTGCCCCGCCGTGCTGCCGGCGTCGGAATCGACCGCGAGATAGCCCATCAGCACGTTGCGTGCACCGTCGCCCTCGGCGGCGGGGATGAACGACGTGAACATCGAGAAGGTCGGCGCCTCCTGGCCCGGCATCTTCATCGACAGGTAGTACGGCGGCTGCAGCACGTCGGCCTGCGAGACCGGGTCGTTCGGCGTCTTCCACGCGTTGTCGCGCGCGTAGAAGGAAGCCGCGTCGTCGACGTGATACGTCCCGAGCATCGCGCGCTGGACCTTGAAGAGGTCCGTCGGGTAGCGCACGTGGCTCATGAGGTCGGCGGACATCTCCGACACCGGCTTGAGCGTCGAGGGGTAGACCTTCTGCCAGGCCTGCAGCAGGGGGTCGGTGTCGTCCCACGCGTAGAGCGTCACCTCGCCCGAGTACGCGTCCACCGTCGCCTTGACCGAGTTGCGGATGTAGTTGACATCGTCGAGCGCGACGCGCGGCGTCGTGTTCGTCGTGTCGCTGATCGCGTCGCGCAGGCTCACGATCGACGAATACGGGTAGTTCGCGCTCAGGGTATAGCCGTCGACGATCCACACGATCTTGCCGTCGACGATCGACGGATAGGGGTCGTTGTCGAGTTCGAGGTACGGTGCCACCTTCTGCACGCGCGTCAGCGGATCGCGGTCGTAGAGGATCTGCGAGTCGGCGTTGATCGCGTCGGAGAGCAGGATGTCGGTCGACTGGAACTTGAGCGCGTAGATGAGGCGGTTGAAGAGATTGCCGATCTTCGGTCCGCCATCGCCCGTGAACGTCGTCTTGGTCTGTGCCGCGCCGTCCTCACCGCGCGGGTAGTCGAGCTCGATGTCGGTGCCGCCCTCGGGCCCGCCGACGATCGAGTACGTCGGGGACGACTCGCCGAAGTACACCCGAGGCTCGTAGCCGGTCTCGTCGGTGAGGGAACCCGCCGTCGGGATGCCGCGCTCCATGAACACCGGGTTGCCGTCCGCCGCCCGGTCGTTGCCCTTCGCGGCGACCATGCCGTAGCCGTGCGTATACACGAGCGTCGTGTTGTACCACGTGGCCGCAGCTCCGAGCTGGTCGAGGTTGAGCTCACGGACCGACACGACAGCGTCCTGCGTCTGACCGTCGATCTGGTAGCGATCGACGTCGAGCGGGTCGGAGAACTTGTAATACGGGCGGTACTGCTCGAGCTGGCGGACGGTCGGCGGAATGATCGCCGGGTCCATGATGCGAATGGATGCCGTCGTGTCGGCGTCCTCGCGCAGCTGCCCCGGCTCGGCATCCGTCGCGGCTTTGAAGTCGCTCTTCTCGAGACCGTCGATGCCGTACGCGGCCTTCGTCGCGTCGATGTTGCGCTGGTAGTACGGACTCTCCAGCGTCTCCT
>QFPD01000158.1 GCA_003248845.1 Microbacterium sp.
GGGCAGATGTGGGTGCGGTTCATCAAGTCCTTCGCGTTCAACAACGCGGAAGCCATCGTGCGCATCCCGGTCCTGGCCCTCCTCGTCCAGAGCGCGCACATCCCGAGTGTGCTCGCCGCGGCGATCACCCTCGCCGCCGCCTTCGTCGTGCGCTTCGTCTACCACGCCCTGTTCGTCTACGCGCCCAGGAAGCGGGCTCCGCAGATGGTGGCGAAGTCGGCCGTCCCCCAGGCCAGCGGTCGTACCCTGGAATCATGACCTCCGACTCCCCCGCCTCGACGATCACGATGTTCGGCGCCGAATGGTGCCGCGACTGCCGCCGCACCAAGGCGCAGCTCGACGACCTCGGTGTCGAGTACACCTACGTCGACCTCGACGCCGACCCCTCCGCCGCCGAGGTGGCGCGCGAGATCTCGGGCCGCACGAACATCCCCGTCGTCGTCTACCCCGACGCGACGCACCACGTCGAGCCTTCGAACGACGACGTCGCGGCGAAGCTGCGCGAGCTCGCGCTGATCTGATCCGCCGTGCTGCCGCCCGCCCGTTAGGGTGAGCGGCATGGGCAATGACGCACCCCGGCAGGCCGGCGCTCGGCTGCGCCGCCGCACGATCGCGACCTACGCCGCCGGCTCGATCGGCACGGGCGGCTTCGCGACGCTCCCGGGGCTCGTCCTGACGTACTACCTGACCGACAGTCTCGGCGTCGCCGCGCTTCTTGCCGGTGTCATCGTGACCGCCGCGAAAGTGTGGGACGTCGTCATCGATCCCGTCGTCGGCGCGCTCACCGACGACGACCTGCGCCGACACGGATCGCGCCGCCGCCTCATGGTGATCGGCGGCGTCAGCCTGCCGGTGCTGTTCGCCCTCACCTTCGCCGTGCCGCCGGGGCTCGCACCCGCGAGCGGCGCAGCCTGGGTGCTCGTGGCGTTCCTGCTCACCGCCACCGCATTCAGCCTCTTCCAGGTGCCCTACATCGCCCTGCCCGCCGAGCTCACCGACCGCTACGACGAGCGCACGCGGCTGCTCACCTGGCGCGTCGTCGTGCTGACCTTCGCGATCCTGCTGTTCGGCGCGGGCGGACCGCTGCTGCGCAAAGCCACGGGCGACCCGACGACCGGCTACCTCCTCATGGGTGTCGTCGCGGGCGTCACGATCGGTGTCGGCATGCTCGTCTCCGCGTCGGTCGCGCGACACGGGCTCCGGACGCGATCGGCGATGGCCGCCGTCGGCACGAGCACCGCGGAGGAGGCGGAGCTCGTCGCCGATGCCACGGGCGCCGCGCCCGCCCATCGCGTCGGCGCGGACGCCTCGACACCCGGTGGCGGCATCCGCGACAACTTCCGCGCCGCGTTCGACACGCTCCGTCGCAGCCAGCCCTTCCGTGCACTGCTGCTGACGTTCGTCCTGCAGGCCCTCGCGACGGGACTCATGCTCGCGGGGGCGCAGTACCTCGCAACGTGGGTGCTCCGTTCAGAGGATGCCGTGACGCTCCTCTTCGTCGCCCTGATCGCCCCCGCCCTCGTCGCCGCTCCCGCGTGGGGCGCGCTCGCACGCCGGGCGGGAAAGGAGCGTTCGTGCGCTCTCGCCGGCATCCTGTTCACCATTGCGGCGCTCTCGACGGTCGCCGCTCTGTGGGCGCCCGGCGGCTGGATCTACGCGTCGGTCGCGGTGGCGGGCATCGCCTACGCGGGCATGCAGTCGCTGCCGATGGCCATGCTGCCCGACGTCATCAGCCACGACGCGCGCCAGTACGGGGTTGGGCGCGCGGGCGCGTTCGGCGGCATCTGGACCGCCGGCGAGACGACGGGGTTCGCGCTCGGCGCGACCGCGCTGGCGATCGTCCTCGCGGCGACGGGCTACGTCGAGCGCGTCGCGGGGGCGAGCGTCACGCAGCCGGATGCCGCCATCGCCGGCATCGTGCTGAGCTTCAGCGTGCTGCCGGCGGCGCTCGTCGTCGCGAGCCTCGTGCCGCTCGCGCGGTACCGCCTGCGCCGCGATGACATCGAGGAGCAAACTCACTGGGATCGAGTGCCACTTCAGCCGTAGGCTTGCAGCGGGTGTCGGGCGGTCTCCCGAAAGTCCGCCCGGCACCCGCCTCGGCATCCGCCGGGGACCCGGCCCCGGGCACCCATTCGAAGGAGAAGGCTGTGACCACGACGACGGAGCACGCCCCGCTCGACGAGGCGATCACGCAGCTGCAGACCGGGGCACGCGCCTGGAGCCTGCTCACGCTGTCGCAGCGCCGCGCTCTGCTCCTGCGCGTGCGGGCCACGACCGCCGCCGTCGCCGAGGAGTGGGCAGACGCGGCATCCACCTCGAAGGGACTCGCGCCGGGGCACCCGCTCCGCGGCGAGGAGTGGCTGTCGGGGCCGTACGCGGCGCTCGTCGCGATCGACGCCTACGCCGACACCCTCGCGGCTCTCGCGGCCGGCCGTTCGCCGATCGCTGGAGCGAAGATGGACACGGCGCCCGGCGGGCGCACGGTCGTGCACACGTCGCCCCTGACCGCGACCGACCGGCTGCTGCTGTCGGGCTACGAGACCGAGGTGTGGCTCGAACCCGGAGTGACCCCCGCCGAGGCGCGCAGCGCCGCGGGCCTCGCCCAGCGGCATCCCACCGACTCGGGTGGCGTCGGGCTCGTCCTCGGCGCGGGCAACATCACCTCGATCCCCTACCTCGACGTGCTGTATGAGCTGATGGCGTTCAATCGCGTCGCGATCCTCAAGGTGAATCCCACCCAGGACGCGCTCGTGCCCGTCTTCGAGCGCGCCCTCGCGCCGCTCATCGAACTCGGGTTCCTGCGGATCGTCACGGGCGGCGGCGACGTGGGCGCCTACCTCACGCGGCATCCCGACATCGCGCACGTGCACATCACGGGTTCCGAGGCGACGTTCCGCGCGATCGTGCCGGGCCTGTCCGTGCCGATCACGGCGGAGCTCGGCGGTGTGTCGCCCATCATCATCGTTCCCGGCGAATGGTCCCGCGCCGACCTGCGCTACCAGGCCGAACACGTCGTGACGATGCGCCTGCACAACAGCGGCCACAACTGCATCGCAGGGCAGGTCGTGATCCTCAGCCGCGACTGGCCGCAGCGCGCCGAGTTCCTCGACGAGCTGCGTGCGGCGTACGACCGCGCGCCCGCCCGGCCGGTCTGGTACCCGAACAGCGCGGCGAAGCTGGATGCCGCACGCACGGCCTACCCGGCGGCCGACAGCTGCGGCGACGGCACCCGCCTGCTGATCGAGGCATCCGCGGACGGTGCGGGGGCCGAGTCGGTCGAGACGACCGAGTACTTCACGCCGGTGCTCGGCGTGGTCTCGCTGCCGGGCTCGGGACAGGAGTTCCTCGACGGCGCCGTCGCCCACGCGAATGACCGCCTCACCGGCACCCTCGGCGCGAACGTCCTGATCGACCCCGTGACGCAGTCGGCGCTCGGCGCCGGCTTCGAACGGGCGATCGCCGACCTCCACTACGGCACCGTCGCGATCAATGCGTGGACGGCCTTCGGCTTCCTCACCCCGACCGCGACGTGGGGCGCGTACCCGGGCGGTACCCTCGACGACGCCCCGAGCGGCATCGGGATCGTGCACAACGCGTTCCTCCTCGACCGCGTCGAGCGCACGGTGGTGCGCGGCCCGTTCCGCCCGTTCCCCCGGTCAGCGACGTCGGCGGTGCGCGGCTACGGCCTGTCGGTGCTGCCGAAGCCGCCGTGGTTCGTGACGTCGCGCACGGGAGCGGCCGTCTGCGAGGGCTTCACCCGGTTCCGCATCGACGGCAACTGGGCCGCCATGTCGGTCGTGCTCGTGAAGGCCTTCGGCGCATGACGCGCGATCGGCAGGGGCGGCGGGGGCGAGGCGGGCGGCTCGCCGATCTCGAGGCGGACTACATCATCGTCGGGGCGGGCTCGGCGGGAGCAGCCCTCGCCGCGCGCCTGAGCGAAGACCCCGACGTCTCGGTGCTGCTGCTCGAGGCGGGACCGGCAGACCGTGGACACCGTGCCCCAGTCCGCTCTCGACGGTCGCACGATCTACTGGCCGCGGGGCAAGACGCTCGGTGGCTCGTCGTCGCTCAACGCGATGATGTGGGTGCGTGGATTCGCCGCCGACTACGACGCGTGGGCCGAAGTCGCGGGCGAGGGCTGGGCCTGGAAGGCGCTCGCGCCGTACTTCCTGCGGGTGGAGGACACCGAGGATGCCGCGGACCCCTCGCTCGGGCGCGGCGGTCCGCAGGCGGTGTCGCGCCAGCGCGATCCCCGGCCGCACACGGCGGCATTCCTCGAGGCGGCGCGCGAGCTCGGCCACCCCGTGACCGAGGCGAACCTGCCGACCGGGCAGGGCTTCTCGCAGACGATGGTCTCGCAGCACCGCGGAGGGCGGGCGTCGACCGCCGACGCGTACCTGCGGCCCGCGCTGCGGCGACGGCGCGGGAACCTCCGCGTCGCGACCGACGCCCTCGTGCGACGTGTGACTTTCGCCGCCGCTCCCCCTGCCGAGGGTGCACTCGTTCCCGCGGAGGGTGCACCCGCTCCCGCCGAGGGTGCACTCCCGCGCGCGACGGGCGTCTACGTCGACATCGCCGGAATCACCCGCCACGCTCGCGCACGACGCGAGGTCATCCTCGCCGGCGGCGCGATCAACACCCCGCAGCTGCTCATGCTGAGCGGCATCGGACCGGCCGACCACCTGGCATCCCACGGCATCGACCTGGTCGTCGACGCCCCCGAGGTGGGCGAGAACCTTCAGGATCACCTGGTCGCGGGGCTCGCGCCCGCGGCATCCGACGGCACTCTCTACGGCGCCGAGAAGCCCGCGGAACTCGTCCGCTACCTCACCCAGCGACGCGGCATGCTGACCTCGAACGTCGCCGAGGCATACGGATTCGTGCGCACCCCGGTCGCCGATGAGACCGGCGCCCCCGACGGGCTGCCTGACATCGAGATCATCTTCGCGGCCGCACCCTACGTCGGCGAAGGACTTGTGCCGCTGCCCGCCGAGGGGCTGACCGTCGGGGCGATCCTGCTGCAGCCGCGCAGCCGCGGCACGATCCGGCTGGCGTCGGCCGATCCGGCGGATGCCGCGGTCATCGACCCTGCCTATCTCACCGACTCCGAGGGAGTCGATGCCGCGACGATGCTCGCGGGGCTCGCCGAGTGTGAGCGACTCATCGCGACCTCCGCGCTCGGAGCCGTGACGACCGGCGGATGGGTGCAGCCCGAGGGCGGCGAGACGATGACGCCCGCCGAGCGGGCCGAGGCATCCCTGCGCCGCTACTCGCACACGCTCTACCACCCCGCCGGAACGGCCCGGATGGGTCTTGACGCTGCGTCGGTCGTCGATCCCGAGCTGCGGGTGCGCGGCGTCGCGGGCCTGCGCGTCGCGGATGCCTCGGTCATGCCGACCGTCATCCGCGGGCACACCAACGCCCCCGCGATCGTGGTCGGCGAGCGCGCGGCCGACCTTATCCGCGGGGCCTGAGCCGGCCGGCCTCGTCCGCAGGGTCTGAGCGGACCCCGCGCGCGAAAACTCCTCCGATCGGGAGCGTCTGAGCCCTCGGTTGCCCGAGAATCCGGGGCACGCCGAGCGGCGACGGCGCGAATCGGAGGAGTTTTCGTGAACCAACCGCCGAGGGTCAGCGACCGGACCGGGTCAGCGACCGGAGCGGCGCTGGCCCCCGTTCTGACGCACGACCGAGCCGACCATGAGCTTGCCGCCGGCCGCACCGCCCGCGTGCGACGCACGACGGCCCGACGTGCGCGGGTTACCCGAGCCCTGAGCCGCGCCGTGATCGCGCGCCGGGCGCTGCGCGCGCGGCGCGTCGGTGTGCGCGGCCTGCGCCGGCCGACCCGGCCGCTCTGCCGCGGGGCGACCCGAGCGGTCCTTGCGGGGCTGGCCACCGGCCGCAGCCTGACCGCGACCGCGACCGCCCTGACCCGAACGACCCTGGCCCGAACCACCCTGGCCCGCACCGCCCTCGCGCGCGGCACGCTTGCGCTGCGCGTTAGCGCCCTGGCTGCGGCCACCACCACGCGGCTGCTCGACCTTGGGCTCGGGCTTGACGTAGGGGGCGACCTCGCCGACGAGCTGGGTCACCTCGGGCGAGGTGGCGCTGACCTTCACGGGCGTGGCCGTGATGGCGGCCTTGCGCAGCAGGTCCTTGACGTCCTTCTCCTGGCCGGGCATGACGACCGTGACGACCGAGCCCTCGGCGCCCGCGCGGGCGGTACGTCCCGAGCGGTGCAGGTACGCCTTGTGCTCCATGGGCGGGTCGACGTGGATGACGAGTTCGACGTCGTCCACGTGCACGCCGCGCGCGGCGACATCGGTCGCGACGAGCACCTTCGCCGCACCCGAGGCGAAGGCCGCGAGGTTGCGGTCGCGGGCCGGCTGCGACAGGTTGCCGTGCAGGTCGACCGAGGGGATGCCCTGCGCCGTCAGCTGCTGGGCGAGCTTCTTCGCGTGGTGCTTCGTGCGCATGAAGAGGATGCGGCGCGAGGTGCCCGACGCGAGCGTGCGTACGAGCTCCTTCTTCTCGTCGGCGCCGGCGACGTGGAAGACGTGGTGCGTCATCGCGGCGACAGGCGAGTGCGCTTCGTCGACCGAGTGCAGCACCTCGTTCTCGAGGAAGCGGTTCACGAGCTTGTCCACGCCGTTGTCGAGCGTCGCGGAGAAGAGCATCCGCTGGCCGCTGGCCGGCGTCGCCGCGAGAATGCGGGTCACCGACGGCAGGAAGCCGAGGTCGGCCATGTGGTCGGCTTCGTCGATGACGGTGATCTCCACGGCATCCAGCTTCACGAAGCCCTGCTTCATGAGGTCCTCGAGGCGGCCGGGGCAGGCGACGACGATGTCGACGCCGTCCTTGAGGGCCGCGACCTGACGGTTCTGGTTGACGCCGCCGAAGATCGTCGTCGTCTTCATGCCGTAGGCGGCTGCCAGGGGTTCGAGCGTCGCGTTGATCTGCGTCGCGAGTTCACGCGTGGGCGCGAGGACGAGCCCGAGGATGCGTCCGGCGCGGCGCGAGCCGCCGGCGAGCGCACCGCCCAGGCGCGCGGCGAGGGGGATCGAGAAGGCAAGGGTCTTGCCCGAGCCCGTCTTGCCGCGGCCGAGCACGTCACGGCCGGCGAGGGTGTCGGGCAGGGTGTCGACCTGGATCGGGAAGGCCTCGGTCTTGCCGTCCTTCGCGAGGACCTCGACGAGGGGGGCGGGCACGCCGAGCGTGCGGAAAGTGATGTCAGACATGGTGATGTTTCTGGGCGCGTGCGCCCGGATCGGTGGCCTCTGCGCGGATGCGCACAGGGTCGCCGTATGGGGAATGTCAGCCGGCATCCGGCGGACCGGGCGGCGAGGGAAGCGCTCTACGACGCAAGCGCGCGGGCGGATGCCGGCGCGTCAAGAGATTCCAGTCTAGCAGGCGCGCCCGGGCACGCCTCGCGTCACGAGGCGAAGCGGTCGGTCGCCGCCCGCAGCGCGCGGGCGATCCCGGGCTCGGTGGCCGAATGCCCGGCATCCGGCACGACGACGAAGTCGGCCTCTGGCCAGGCCCGGTGCAGATCCCACGCGGTCATGATCGGCGTGCAGACGTCGTAGCGGCCCTGGACGATGACAGCCGGGATGCCGCGGATCGCCCCCACGTCCTCGATGAGCTGGCCCTCGCGGAACCATCCGCCGTTCAGGAAGTAGTGGTTCTCGATGCGCGCGAAGGCGAGGGCCTGCGCGGGCTCGGTCATCGAGTCGACGAGCCCGTGATCCGACTCGAGCGTGAGGGTGGATGCCTCCCACGCCGTCCACGCGTGGGCGGCGTGCTGGTGCACGGCCGGGTCGGGGTCGGACAATCGCCGATGGTAGGCCTCGATCATGCGCGAACGCTCGAGCACGGGGATGGGTTCGAGGTACGACTCCCACAGGTCCGGGAATAGCGCAGATGCGCCGCCCTCGTAAAACCACTCCAGCTCGTGCCGGCGGAGGGTGAAGACGCCGCGCAGCACGATCTCGGTCACGGCGTCGGGGTGGCACTCGGCGTAGGCGAGGGCGAGGGCAGACCCCCACGACCCGCCGAAGACCTGCCAGCGGTCGATGCCGAGGTTCTTGCGGAGAAGTTCCATGTCGGCGACGAGGTGCCATGTCGTGTTGTAGCGGGGATCGGCATCGGGCTCGCTCATGTGCGGCGTCGACTTGCCGCACCCGCGCTGGTCGAAGAGCACGATCCGATAGATCTCGGGGTCGAAGAAGCGCCGGTGCCAGGGTGACGTACCGCCGCCCGGCCCACCGTGCAGGAACACCACGGGCTTGCCGTCGGGGTTGCCCGACTGCTCCCAGTACACGCGCTGGCCGTCGCCGACGAGGAGGTAACCCGTCTCGTAGGGCTCGATGGCCGGGTACAGGATCTCGTCGAGGTGATCTCCGGCCGGAGTCACAGGTCGCCCCCCGAGACGCCGAAGGTGTTGCACGCTTGCGGGCCGCCCTGGTAACCCGTCATGAACCAGCGCTGACGCTGCTCGCTCGACCCGTGGGTCCAGCTCTCGGGGTTCACGACGCCCGACGACTGCTGCTGGATGTGGTCGTCGCCGACCGCCGCCGCGGCGGCGAGCGCGTCGTCGATCTGCGCGTCGGTGGGCGTCTGAATGTAGGCGACGCCGTGCGCGTCGGTCTGCTGCGCGGCATCCGCGACCCAGGCCCCCGCGAAGCAGTCGGCCTGCAGTTCGGTGCGCACGCCGTTGCTGTCGGGACCGGTGCCGTTGTTCGGGTACTGGTCGAAGATGCCGGTGATCTGCTGGACGTGGTGACCGTACTCGTGGGCGAGCACGTAGAGCTGCGCGAGGTCGCCCGCCTTGTCGCCGAACTGCTGCTCGAGAACGTCGAAGAAGGTCGGGTCGATGTAGACGGTCTCCTCCGGCGGGCAGTAGAAGGGACCGGTCGCGTTCGATGCCGTGCCGCACGATGTCGGCGTCGAACCGTCGACGATGATGAGCTGCGGCTGCCGGTACCCCTGCACCTGAGTCGCCCAATAGGAATTGATGACCTTCGAACCCGCCGCGAGGCGGCAGTCGACGCTCGCGTTGGCGTCGGCACCCGTCTCGCAGTTCTGAATCTCGGACTCGGTGCCGGGCCCCGCCTGCAGCCCACCACCCCCGCCCAGAAGACTGGAGAAGTCGCCGCCGGTGAAGATCTGGAGCAGGATCACGGCGATCGCTCCGAGGCCGCCGACACCTCCCGCGATCACTCCGCCACCGGGGCCGCGCCGCTTCGCGCCGCTCCCGCTCACATCGGCGTTGCTGTTGAACGTCATGGCCTCACCGTACCGCCTGACATCGCGCGGCCGTCGGCTCGACGCCCGTAAGCTCAGGGCATGGATGCCACGACAGTCACCGTCACCGGCGCGGGCGGCCAGATCGGCTACGCGCTGCTCTTCCGTATCGCCTCCGGGGCGATGCTCGGCGAGGATCGCCCCGTGCGCCTGCGGCTGCTGGAGATCCCGCAGGGGCTGAAGGCCGCCGAGGGCGCAGCGCTCGAGCTCCAGGACTGCGCGTTCCCGCTTCTGCGCGAGGTCGAGATCACCGACGATCCTCGCGTCGACGTCGCCGCGGACGACGTACGAGTCGTCGTCGTGGGCAACCCCGCGAACACGAACGCGCTCATCGCGGCGGCATCCGCCCCCGACATCCCCGGCGAGCGCTTCGGCGCCCTCACCCGGCTCGACCACGACCGCGCGCGCGCCCAGCTGGCGGCGGCGACGGATGCCGCGGTTTCGGACATCCGCGGGGTCACGATCTGGGGCAACCACTCCGCGACGCAGTTCCCCGATGTCGACCACGCGACGATCGCCGGACGCCCCGC
>QFPD01000395.1 GCA_003248845.1 Microbacterium sp.
CGCAATGTCGAGGAGCTCGGCGGGATGAACGTCGTCTTCGTCTACAAGGACGGGACGATCGTCACGCCCCAGTCCGACTCGATCCTCGAGGGCATCACACGTGACTCGATCCTCCAGCTCGCGGCCGACCGCGGCCACAGGGTCGAGGGGCGCGCCGTCTCGATCGACGAGTGGCGCGAGGGCGTCGCCTCCGGCGACATCGTCGAGGTCTTCGCCTGCGGCACGGCGGCAGTGGTTGCTCCGATCGGCGTGCTCAAAGGCAAGGACTTCATCGACGAGCAGCCGCTCGGCGAGCTCGCGCTGTCACTGCGCGAGGAGCTCACCGACATCCAGTACGGTCGCCGCGAGGACACGCACGACTGGCTGCTGCGCCTGGACGCCTGACGTGCGCGTCGCCCGCTTCAGCCACCAGGATGCCATTCGCTTCGGCATCGTCGACGGCACCGACCTCGTCGTGCTGTCCGGCGACCCGCTGTTCGCGGGATTCGACACGACGGGAGAGCGCGTCTCGCTGGCAGACGTCGCTCTGCTGGCGCCCGTGATCCCGCGCTCGAAGGTCATCGGCATCGCGCGCAACTACCGTGATCACGCGGCAGAACTCGGCAACGAGGTGCCGGCGGAGCCCATGATGTTCCTGAAGCCGAACACGTCGGTGATCGGTCCGGGCGACGTGATCGTGCGGCCGACGCAGTCGCAGCGCACCGATTACGAGGGCGAGCTCGCCGCCGTGATCGGTCGGGTCGCGAAGAACGTCTCGGTCGAGGATGCTCTGGATTACGTCTTCGGCTACACGATCGGCAACGACGTGACCGCGCGCGACCTGCAGAAGACAGACGGGCAGTGGGCGCGGGCCAAGGGATTCGACACCTTCTGCCCACTCGGACCCGCGATCGAGACCGAGTTCGCGCCCGGACCCGATGTGCGCATCACGACGCGTGTGAACGGGGAGGTGCGTCAGGACGGCTCGCTGGGGGAGATGGTGCACTCGGTCGCCGAGTTCATCTCCTACGCGTCGCACGCGTTCACGCTGCTGCCGGGCGATGTCATCCTCGCCGGCACGCCCGCCGGGGTCGGTCCGTTCGTTGCGGGTGATGTCGTCGAGGTCGAGATCACAGGACTAGGGACGCTGCGCAACCCCGCCCGCGACGCGTGACGGATCCGACTGCGACGCAGATCGCCGCGATCCAACGTCGGACCGTCGGTGTGCTGGCGGCCGGTCAGGTTCTCGGGGGAATCGCCTTCGGCGCGACGGTCTCGCTCGGTGCACTGCTGGCGGCCGACCTCTCCGGACAGGAGTCGCTGTCGGGTCTCGCCACGGCATCCGTCACCCTCGGCGCCGCCTTCTGCGCGATCCCGCTGGCCCGACTCGCCGCTCGACGAGGGCGACGCGTCGCTCTGACCCTCGGCAATCTGTTCGCCCTCGTCGGCATCGCCGTCGTGATCACGGCGGCGGCACAGCGGCTGTTTCCGCTGCTGCTGGTCGGCGTCA
>QFPD01000159.1 GCA_003248845.1 Microbacterium sp.
GATGCCGCGCGTGCCCGCCACCATGATCGTGTGCGATTCGACGACCGGCATGCTGCGCGGCATCCACGAAGTCGACGACCGACTGCGCACGGCCCGATGCCGGGCCCAGAGGATCGGCGAGCGCGATCGCGACACCGGTGTGACGCTGGTATGGCACGACGCCGGTGGACGTGCGCAGGTAATCGTTGCCGTCCCACGTCGCCATCCACGAGAGCGTGCCTCCCCCGGACGACCGGATGAGGGCCTTCACCTCATCGACGCTCGGCTGCGTCGCGGATCCTGCCGCACTCCCGGAGCCGAGCGGGTGGCGTGGCCGGGCACGGAACGCACCGCGGACGAGCGCGAGGTAGACGAGGTAGATCGCCCAGATGACGGCCGTCGCCAAGACGAGGCCCACCGATCCATCGTTGGCGGTGTCGGCCACCTCCTCCCAGCCCACGAGCCCGATGGTGAGCAGCAGCAGGAGCGCGACGAAGATGTTGAGGGATGCCACGACGACGCTGACCACCCACGCCCAGTGGCGTCCCCGCCGCAGTCCGTTCGCGACCAGCAGGATCACGACGGCGCTGATCGCGGTGGACACCCACGAGGCATCCGCTTCATCGACGATGGTTGCTCCGAAGGGGCCGTACGTCGGGACGATCTGGGTCACGATCGTGAGGGCGCCGAGCATGAGCGTGCCGATGAAGACGATGAGCCGCTGCTCGCGCACGGTCGAACGCTGGGGCCTCAGCGAGCGGTCGATGACGAGCACGAGGAGCACCGCGAGCAGATGTTCGAGGTCGTCGATCGAGCCCCAGAACATCATGTTCACGATGACGAAGGCGAGCACGACGAGCCATCCGCGCAGGCGCCACGGCGACGGCATGACGGTGATCGCTGCGGCGATGCATGCGAACAGACCGCCGCTCGGGCCGACATCGACGGATGCCGCCTCCTTCGCCGCCCACGCCCAGTCGGGCGCGAAAGTGACGGCGCTCCACAGGAGAAACGCGGCGCCGAGGATCGCGAACAGCTGGCCGCCGAAGAAGTACGCGAGGGCGACGCGGGTGCCGCGCTTCCACTCGAGGTACGCCATCCCCCAGAAGCCCAGGATGATGATCGGGTATGCGATCGGCGTGTCGAGGAGGAAGGTTCCGCTGAGCGGCGTCCACCACTTGCCCTTCTCGAACGACGGCAGCCCGTACGCGAGGTGCACGTAGAGGGGATGCCCCGCGATCGGCCGCCAGAGACCGCCCGTGATGAGTCCGGCCCCGAGCAGCACGCCGATCAGGAGCCAGGTGGCGGGGACGCGGGACAGCACCGTACGCGCGAATCTGAGGCTGCGTGCCCAACGGGTGGTGCGCACGGGAGCGTCGCTCGCTGCCGAGGCTGCAGTCGCAGGGGCGGGGTGATCGGCGGACGGCGCGTCGGTCATGGTCACTCCTCGTCGGCGGACACCTCCGACGATAGCGGCGCATGCCGTCCGTGCGCTCGCACTCTACGCCTCGTTGCTAGCTCATGCTGCGGATGAGCTCCTGCACCCGCGCCTTGATGTCGTCGCGAACGTCTCGGACGACGTCGACGGGCTGACCGGCCGGGTCGGTGAGTTGCCAGTCTTCGTAGCGTTTGCCGGGGAAGATCGGGCAGGCGTCCCCACATCCCATCGTGATGACGACATCCGCCTGGCGCACGGCATCCGTCGTGAGGATCTGCGGTGTCGCGCGAGAGAGGTCGATTCCTTCCTCCGCCATGACAGCGACGGCCGCGGGGTTGATCGCGTCGCCGGGTTCGCTTCCCGCGGAGAAGACATCGATGCGATCACCCGCCAAGGCACGGAGGTAGCCGGCGGCCATCTGCGAGCGACCGGCGTTGTGCACGCAGACGAAGAGGACGGCGGGTTTGGCGGGCTCGGTCATGGTGTTCCTCGCTTCGGGTCATGCGCGGACGGGAGTCTTCGGGGTGAGCGAGATGAGTTGCGCGGGCGGGGCGCAGCAGGCGCCACCCGGCGAGGCACCTGACGCGTCGAACAGCCCGGCGCCCCCGCATACCCCGGTGTGCTCCCCGCCTCCAGCACGAGGACAGGCAGCCCTCGCTCGACGGCGTGAGCGGCGGCCGCCAGCCCCTGCGGACCCGCACCGATCACCACCACCGGCAGCGTGTCATCTCGCACGAGACCTCCTCATATCGACGCATATCAATGTATAAAGAGTCGAACATAGATCGACAGATGTCAATACGAGGGGCACAATCGAAGCATGCCGAAGTCGCTGCCGCTCCTCCCCGCCGATGCCGCTGAGTGCTGCGCGACCCCTCCCGCCGACGCACTGACCGTTGCGGAAGCGGACTCGATCGCCCGCACCTTCAAGGCCCTCGGCGACCCCACGCGGGTGCGCCTGCTGTCACTGATCGCAGCATCGCGCGACGGGGAAGCGTGCATCTGCGATCTCACAGAGCCGGTCGGATTGTCTCAGCCCACCGTTTCCCATCACATGAAACTGCTCGTAGACGCCGGCCTTGCGACGCGTGAGCAGCGCGGCCGCTGGGCGTACTTCCGCGTCGTCACGGAAACGCTCGACCAGGCTGTGAGCGCACTCCGCCCATGAGCGCTCCCGGCATCCGTGCGATGCGGCCCGAGGATTGGCCGACCGTCGAAGCCGTCTACCGCGAGGGCCTCGCAACCGGCAACGCGAGTTTCGGAGCGGAACCGCCGCCCTGGGACACATTCGACGCCGGGAAGCTGAAGGCGGGTCGGCTCGTCGCCGTCGACACCGATGGCGACGTGATCGGCTGGATCGCCGCGTCGACGGTTTCCGCCCGGGAGGTCTACCGCGGGGTCGTCGAGCATTCGGTGTACGTCGCCACGCGCGTTCGCGGTGGTGGCGTCGGGCGAGCGCTCCTGGACTCATTTCTCGCGGCGATGGACACCGCAGGAGTGTGGACGGTGCAGTCGAGCATCTTTTCGGAGAACCACGCGAGCCTCGCACTCCACGAGCGGGCGGGTTTCCGCCGCGTGGGTCAGAGGGAGCGCATCGCGCTCATGACATACGGTCCGTGGACGGGGAAATGGCGCGACACCGTTCTGATGGAGCGACGCCGTGCAGACGGGTGAAGTCCCCGTCGAATTGTGCGCGTAAGACCGGTGCCTTACCTCTGAAGTAGCAGGAGCGGGGCTTGAACCCGCGACCTCACGATTATGAGTCGTGCGCTCTCACCAACTGAGCTACCCTGCCGCGATTGTCGCGGCATAAACCGTGACATGCGAGCCCCGAGTCAGGATTGAACTGACGACCCCTTCCTTACCATGGAAGTGCTCTGCCACTGAGCTATCGGGGCGTTGAACCTGCGAGCAGGCAACTAGAAGAGGATACCAGAGCCGCGGCATCCGACCGAACCGTCAACCGACAGTGTGGGTGCCCGTCGTGTGCTCGTACAGCCACGACATGGGGTCGGTGGTGGTCGTGCCGTTCAGCAGAACCTCGAGGTGCAGATGCGGCCCCGTCGCCTTGCCGGTCTGGCCGACCTTGCCGATGACCTGACCGGCCGTGACCTTCTCGCCCTGCGTGACCTGGAGTGAGCCGTACTGCATGTGGCCGTAGCGGGTCGAGACGAGCTGGCCGTCGATGATGTGGTCGATCACGACCGTGACGCCGTAGTCGCCGCCGGCTTCGGTCGCGATACGGACGGTGCCGGCCGCGACCGCGTGGATCTCGGCGCCCTCACCGGGGGTGAGGTCGGTGCCACTGTGCGCCGACGAGAACTCGGCGAGGTACGACGACGAGCCGTACGCGGCGGAGATCGGCACCCCCACGGGGAACGGCCACTGGATCGGGGCCGACGGGTTGTTGACCCACGTGCCCTGCCCTGCACTCGCGAAGATCGTGACGCCCGACTCCGCGGCGAGGTCGGCCATCGACGCGACGCCGTAGCCTTCGGGACGGTCGAGAGCCGCGGGCCGGGCGGAGTCGTTTGCAACGAACGCCTGGATCTCGCCGCTGTCGCGCTTCGCGCTCGTCGATCCGGCGGCTGTGAGGTCGGCCGTCGTGACGGATGACGGCGCGAGCGCCTCGGCGGGCGTCGTCGTGCCGACAGCGAGGAGGCCCACGATCGACATGACACCGATGGAGAAGGATGCCGCGGCGACGCGCTGGAAGGCGACCACCCCACGGCGGGGGCGGCGCTGCGCCACGTCCGCGATCGATGCCGCTGCGCGCGGTGCCGCGGGCGCGGCATCCGCGACGGTCACCGTCGGAAGCGGGGTCTCCCCCGTGAAGGAGAAGAGCTTGGCCGCGAAGTCGAAATCGTCGTGATCGCAGGGCGCGGCGGATGAGGCGACGAACGACGCACCGGGAGTCGCGGGGGCGACGTCCGCGGGTGAAGCGGTTTCGAGCGGGGCGGCGACCTGAGCGAAGACCTCCTGGGCGGCCTGTCGCAGCCGGCGTCGCGCGCTCGGCTGGGGCGCAGCGCCGACCGACTCGGCCATGATCGCCGCCGCCACGTCGGCGACCACCGTCTCTGCGATGGTCGGCTCGACGGACGGAGCGCCACTCTGCCCATCAGCGGTCCGCGGCGCCTCCTGCGATGGCTCGCGGGCCGCGGCATCCTGTGCAGCCGCAGCGCGACGGCGCAGCTCGGCACGGGTGAGCGGAACGCCCTCCTCCGCCGGCGCGGGCACGACGGGTCGGCGGCTGGAGCGGCGCGTGGGGGGCGCGGCGTCAGCCAGAGGGGCTTCGAAGGTCAAATCGCAGAGCTCTCGTCCGGCCGCGCGGGGGCACGCGGCAAGGTCGTCGGGTCGTGATCGATTCCGCCGTTCGGGCGGCGAAAATAACGATCGGGTAAACACTACAGCCGACCGGCTGGGAATGCGATGAACGCTAGCGGTATATCGCTGATGAGAGTCGCGCGGCGAGGTCCGCGTCCGCCGCGATCGTCATCTCGCGCCCGGGCCGGCCCTGCGGCGCACCCGTCACAACGCCGCCTGCCTCGGTGACGAGCAGCGCACCGGCCGCGTGATCCCATGGCCACAGTCCCCGTTCGAAGTAGCCGTCCAGTCGGCCCGCGGCGACGAACGCCAGGTCGAGCGAGGCCGCCCCGGCACGGCGGAGATCTCGTGCGAGCGGCATGACTCGCCGCACGCGCTCGAGATCGCCGGCGTGCGTCGCCGGGTCGTAGCCGAACCCGGTGGCGAGCAGGGCACCGGCATCCGCGACCGTCGACACGGCCAGCCGCTGTGAGCCGAGCCATGCACCCCCACCACGGGTCGCGTGGAAGAGTTCGTCGACCACGGGCGTGTACACGACGCCGGTCTCGGCGGTCCACGCCTCCGGCGTCGGCTCGCCGCTGACGGCGGCGATCGAGACGGCGTAGTGCGGGATGCCGTAGGCGTAGTTGACCGTCCCGTCGATGGGGTCGACGACCCACGTCACACCGCTCGTGCCGCGCCCCGCGCCCGACTCCTCGCCGAGGAAGCCGTCGTCGGGGCGCGCCTGAGCGAGGCGATCGCGAATCAGCTGCTCGACCTCGCGGTCGGCCTCGGTGACGATGTCGGCGAGCGCGGACTTGGTCGCGACGATCGCCACACCCTCGGTGCGGCGTCGGAGCGCAAGCGCGCCCGCCTCCCGCGCGATGTCGAGGGCGAGGTCGTGCAGGTCGCGATCG
>QFPD01000160.1 GCA_003248845.1 Microbacterium sp.
GAGCGCAGCGGATGCCACGGCGACCCCCACCGAGACACCGACCCAGGCGGCCCCCACTCCCCACGGCCCGCTCGCGCCCGCGATGGCGACGAGGGAAGCGGCCGCGAGCACCGTCCCGCCGAGCACCCACGGCCGGCGTCGTCCGAACGCTCCGCGGCTCCGGTCACTCATCCCGCCCGCAAGCGGACCGGCGATGACTCCGGCGAGGCCGCCCACTGCGAGGACGAGCCCCGACGAGACGACGCCCGAGATCCACCCGTCGGCATCGTCGGGTGTGTTCAGCTGCAGCGGGATGAGCAGCTGGAGCGGCGTGAGCTGCGCCGTCCAGATCGCGAGCCAGGCGAGGGTGAAGAGCGCGAACCACCGTCCGCCGGCGCGACGCGAGACGGTGTCGACGTGGCGGGTGCGGGACGATGCGGACACGGGCGACTCCTTCATCGGCGACCGGCACAGCCGGTGATCCGATCATGCCGCACCCGGTGGCCGCGGGCGATTCGAAGCCGCGGCGACACACCTGGTAGACTCGGTGATTGGCTTGCGCACGGGTCCCACCTCGTGCGCCGCCGGAGGCGCCCCTCTACCGCCACCCCGGCACATCCATCGAAAACCGAACGAAAGAGCCGTCGAACGTGGCGAACATCAAGTCGCAGATCAAGCGCAACAAGACCAACGAGAAGGCGCGCGAGCGCAACAAGGCCGTCAAGAGCGAGCTGAAGACCGAGGTGCGCCGCACCCGCGAGGCGATCGCCGCAGGCGACAAGGCCGCTGCCGAGAAGGCGCTCGCCAAGGCATCCAAGAAGCTCGACAAGGCCGTGAGCAAGGGCGTCATCCACGAGAACCAGGCCGCGAACCGCAAGTCGTCGATCGCGAAGCAGGTCGCCGCCCTCTGAGTCGCTCACGCACACGAAAGAGCCCGTTCCCCGAGGGGACGGGCTCTTTCGTGTGCGTGAGCGAACCCCGACTCGCGCGGACTCAGAACGGGAGCAGCGGGTCGATCGCGATCGCGACGAACAGCAGCGTCAGATACGTGATCGATGCGTGGAAGACGCGCATGGGCTTGATCTGCTCACCGCGGGCCGCACGGTGGTAGAGCACGTGCGCCTCGAACACGAACCACCCGCCGAACACCAGTGCAGAGACGGTGTACACGAGCCCCATGCCGGCGACCGGCGTCAACAGCAGCGAGCACGCGACGGTGGCCCACGCGTACAGGATCACCTGCAGGCCGACCTGCACTCCGTCGCGCGTCGCGCCGAGCATCGGCACGTCCGCCTCCTGGTAGTCACCCTTGTACTTCATCGACAGCGGCCAGTAGTGCGGCGGCGTCCAGAGGAAGACGAGGACGAAGAGGATGAACGGCGGCCAGGCGAGCGACCCCGTGACGGCGCTCCACCCGATCAGCACGGGGAAGCAGCCCGCGATCCCGCCCCACACGATGTTCTGCTCCGTGCGGCGCTTGAGGATCATGGTGTAGATCACGACATAGAAGAAGATCGCTGCGACGCTGAGGACTGCTGCGAGCCAGTTGGTCGTCACGAGCAGCCAGACCGTGGATGCCACCGCGAGGGTCCACGCGAAGACGAGGCCCGCGCGCGGCGAGATCTCACCGGTCACGAGGGGGCGGTTCTCCGTGCGATGCATGTGCGCGTCGATGTCGCGATCGAGGTACATGTTGAAGGCGGCCGCCGAGGCGGCACTCATGGCGCCGCCGATCGTGGTCGCGAGGACGAGCCAGAGGTTCGGCATCCCGCCCTGTGCGAGGATCATGACGGGAACGGTCGTCACGAGCAGAAGCTCGAGAACACGCGGCTTCGTCAGGGTGACATACGCGCGGACGGTGCTGCCGACGGAGCGTCGACCCAGTTCCGGCTCGAGTGTCGCGCTCGCCTGCGCCATGTGTCTATCCCTCCGCTGACTGCCGTGTCCAGTCTAGGACAGGGCGCTTTGCGCAGATGCTGTCTTGTGTTCATTTGGTTGTACCGCGTACAGTATGTTGAAGCGATGGCTTCAGCGGCAGCCATGACGCGCAGTTGCGTCACATGGCCGCGGCGGTACGCGCAGTCGGTAAGCTGAAACCACAAGCGCCGCCGAGCGCCGGACACACAGCGGCGCCGCCGCCCGATCCCCTCGGCCGCACTCCCCTCACTCTCGAAAGGGCGGTCCGTGTCGGAACTGCGTTGGGATGAAATCGATCGGCGTGCGGTGGACACCGCCCGAGTGCTCGCGGCGGACGCCGTCGAGAAGGTGGGCAACGGCCATCCGGGAACGGCGATGAGTCTTGCTCCCGCGGCGTACCTCCTCTACCAGCGGGTCCTGCGCCACGACCCGGCGGACACGCACTGGCTGGGACGCGACCGGTTCATCCTCTCGGCGGGTCACTCGTCGCTCACACAGTACGTGCAGTTGTATCTGGGCGGGTTCGGTCTGGAGCTGAAGGACCTCGAGGAGCTCCGCACGTGGGGGTCGCTGACGCCGGGGCACCCGGAGTACGGTCACACGAAGGGCGTGGAGATCACGACGGGGCCTCTCGGTCAGGGCCTCGCCTCCGCGGTCGGGTTCGCGTACGCGGCACGATACGAGCGAGGCCTGTTCGACCCCTCCGCTGCCGCGGGCACCTCGCCGTTCGACCACTTCGTGTACGTGATCGCCGGCGATGGCGACCTGCAGGAGGGCGTGACATCGGAGGCCTCCAGCCTCGCGGGTCACCAGGAGCTCGGCAACCTGATCGCGATCTACGATTCCAACCAGATCTCGATCGAAGACGACACGAACGTCGCCTTCACGGAAGACGTCGCGAAGCGATACGAGGCCTACGGCTGGCAGATCCAGGTCGTGGATTGGAAGAAGACCGGCGAGTACGTCGAGGACGTCGCCGAGCTGTACGCGGCGATCGAGGCCGCGCAGGGCGAGACGTCCAAGCCGTCGCTGATCATCCTGAAGACGATCATCGGCTACCCGTCGCCGGGCAAACAGAACTCCGGCAAGATCCACGGGTCCGCGCTGGGAGCGGACGAGCTCGCCGCGACGAAGAAGGTCCTCGGCTTCGACCCCGAGCAGCACTTCGCCGTCGACGACGCCGTCATCGCGCACACCCGCGAACTCGGTGACCGGGCCGCCGAGGCACGCAAGGCGTGGCAGGCGGACTTCGACGCGTGGGCTTCCGCGAACCCCGAACGCAAGGCGCTGCTCGACCGACTCGAGGCGGGCAAACTGCCCGATGACCTCACGGCGCCGACGTTCGAGGCGGGCAAGGACGTCTCCACACGCGCCGCGTCGGGCACCGTCATCAACGCGCTCGCCGCGCAGCTCCCCGAGCTCTGGGGCGGATCGGCGGACCTCGCCGAGTCGAACCTCACGACGATCAAGGATGCCAAGTCGTTCATCCCGGCAGAGTGGTCGACCCACGAGTGGTCGGGCGATCCGTACGGGCGCGTGCTGCACTTCGGGATCCGCGAGCACGCGATGGGCGCGATCGTCAACGGCATCAAGCTGCACGGGCCGACGCGCCCGTTCGGCGGCACGTTCCTGATCTTCAGCGACTACATGCGTCCCCCGGTGCGCCTCGCCGCACTCATGGACATCCCGTCCGTGTTCGTCTGGACGCACGACTCCGTCGCGCTCGGCGAGGACGGGCCCACCCACCAGCCGATCGAGCAGCTGTCCACGCTGCGCCTGATCCCGAACTTCACGGTCGTGCGCCCCGCAGATGCGAACGAGACCGCCGCGGCGTGGCTCGAGATCGTCCGCCGCACCACGGGAGGCCCCACCGGCATCGCCCTCACGCGGCAGAACATCCCCGTGTTCCCGCGCGGCGAGCAGGGCTTCGCGACCACGGACGGCGTCGCGAAGGGCGCGTACGTGCTCATCGACGCCGACAACGGCGCCCCGGACGTGATCCTCGTCGCCACGGGCTCCGAGGTTCAGCTCGCCGTTCAGGCGCGCGAAACGCTCGCCGGGGACGGCATCCAGGCCCGCGTCGTGTCAGCACCGTCGCTCGAGTGGTTCGCCGAGCAGACGCCGGAGTACCGCGAGTCGGTCCTCCCGGCGGCCATCAAGGCCCGCGTCTCCGTCGAGGCGGGCTCCACCCCGCTGTGGCGGAGCATCGTCGGCGACACCGGCCGCACCATCGGCATCGACCACTTCGGCGCGTCCGCCGACTACAAGACCCTGTTCGAGAAGTTCGGCATCACCGCCGATGCGGTCGTGGAAGCGGCCGCATCGACTCCGGCAACCTCGCCGACCTCATCAAGACGCGCGACGTGTCCGGCGTGACGACGAATCCGTCGATCTTCCAGGCCGCGATCGGCAACAAGGACGACGATTCGTACGACGCCCCCCTGGCCGCGCTCGCGGCCCGGGGTGTCTCGGCCGACGAGGCGATCTTCGAGATCACCACGACCGATGTCGCGGATGCCGCGGACATCTTCCGTCCCGTGTTCGAAGCGACCGGTGGCGTCGACGGCCGCGTATCGATCGAGGTCTCCCCCGACCTCGCGCATGACACGGCCGCGACGACCGCCGAGGCGCAGCAGCTGTGGGCCAAGGTCGACCGCCCGAACGCGCTCATCAAGATCCCCGCGACGAAGGCGGGCCTGCCCGCGATCACCGCGACTCTCGCCGCCGGCATCTCGGTCAACGTGACCCTGATCTTCTCGCTCGAGCGCTACGGCGAGGTCATCGACGCCTACCTCGCCGGACTCGAGCAGGCCCGCGCGAACGGTCACGACCTCCGCGGCATCCACTCCGTCGCCTCCTTCTTCGTCTCCCGCGTGGACACCGAGGTCGACAAGCGCCTCACGCAGATCGGCACCGACGCTGCGCTCGCGCTGAAGTCGAAGGCGGGACTCGCCAACGCGCGCCTGGCATACGAGCTGTTCGAGAAGCGCTTCGCCGAGCCGCGCGCGCAGGAGCTCGTCGCCGCCGGCGGCAACGTGCAGCGCCCGCTGTGGGCCTCCACCGGCGTCAAGGACCCGGCTCTGCCCGACACGCTCTACGTGACCGAACTCGTGGCGCCCGGCACCGTCAACACGATGCCCGAGAAGACCCTCGAGGCCACGTACGACCACGGCGTGGTGACCGGCGACACCATCACCGGCGCCTACGCCGACGCTCATCGCGTCTTCGACGAGCTCACCGCTGCCGGCATCGACATCGCCGATGTCACGCAGCTGCTCGAGGACGAGGGTGTCGAAAAGTTCATCGCGTCCTGGCAGGACCTCAAAGCGACGGTTTCCGCGGCGCTCGCCGCCGCGCCGGAGAACGCCCGGTGAGTTTCGAGATCCACGTCTCCGGACGTGTCAAGCACGTCGTCGACGCGACGCTGCCCGCTCTCGTCGACGCGCTGGTCGCGAGCGGGATCACCGCAGGTGATCCCGACCTCTGGGGTCCGGATGCCGCAGAGGAGGCCGCGCGCCGCCTGGGGTGGGTGAACGCGGTCACCGTCTCCCGGCCGCTGGTGCCCGAGATCGAAGCGCTGCGCGCGGAGCTCGTCGGCCGCGGAATCACGCGCGTCGTCCTCGCCGGGATGGGCGGTTCGTCGCTCGCCCCCGAGGTGATCGCGGCGACCGCCGGAGTCCCACTGGTCGTCCTCGACTCGACTGCTCCAGGGCAGGTCCTCGCCGCGATCGACGGTGACAGTGCGGCCGGCGGCCTCGCCGAGACCGTCCTCGTCGTCTCCTCGAAGTCCGGGTCGACGGTCGAGACGGACTCCGCACGACGCGCGTTCGAGGCTGCGTGGCGCGACCTCGGTATCGACCCCGCAGAACGCATCGTGGTCGTGACGGACCCGGGTTCGCCGCTCGACACATCAGCGCGTGAGGCCGGCTACCGCGTCTTCAACGCCGACCCGACCGTCGGCGGGAGGTATTCCGCCCTGACCGCCTTCGGGCTCGTACCGTCGGGCCTCGCCGGCGTCGACATCTCCGAGCTCCTCGACGAGGCGGAGGCGACACTGCTCGAGGTCGCGATCGACGACCCGCGCAACCCCGCGCTCGTCCTCGCCGCCGCCATCGCCGGCAACGCCACGGGCATCCCCCGTCGTGACAAGCTCGGGCTCGTGCCGGACGGCACGCACATCGTGGGTCTGCCCGACTGGATCGAGCAGCTCGTCGCGGAGTCCACCGGCAAGAAGGGCACCGGCATCCTCCCGGTCGTCCTCCTGCCGGTGTCCCCGGAAGTCGAGCAGACCCCGGCGGACCTGCAGATCCTGCGCCTCGTGGACGACGCGGTGCACTTCCAGATCATCGAACAGCACCCCGACGAGATCCTCATCAGCGGTTCGCTCGGTGCGCAGTTCGTGGTGTGGGAGTACGCGACGGCCATCGCAGGTCGCCTGCTGGGCATCGACCCGTTCGATCAGCCCGACGTCGAGTCCGCGAAGGAAGCTACCCGAGGGCTCCTCGACGCGCGCCCCGAGACCGGAGCTCCGGCGTTCGTCGAGGGCGACGTCGAGGTGCGCGTGTCGGATGCCGCTCTGGCCGCCTCCGGCACCCTGGCGGGCGTTCTCAACGCGCTCTGGGCTCGCCTCGGCGCAAGCGGATACGTCGCGATCCAGGCCTACGTCGATCGCACCGCCGTGCCGCAGCTCGCGGGACTTCGGGAGCTCGTCGCCGCCGATAGCGGGCGACCCACCACCTTCGGGTGGGGTCCGCGGTTCCTGCATTCAACCGGCCAGTACCACAAGGGCGGGCCGGCCGACGGCGTGTATCTGCAGATCCTCGGTTCGGGCGAAGTCGATCTCGAAATCCCGGGTCGCCCGTTCACCTTCGGTCAACTGATCGCCGCACAGGCTGCCGGCGACGCGTCCGTTCTGATCGCACACGAGCGTCCCGTCGTGACGCTGACCCTCACCGACCCGCAGACAGATGTGTTGGCGCTGTTCGAAGCAGCGCAGTAGGAGAGTCTTTTCCGATGACCGTGGAGATCTCGCGTGGGCACAACCCCCTGCGCGACCCCGATGACCGCCGCCTGAACCGCATCGCCGGTCCCAGCGCGCTCGTCATCTTCGGCGTGACAGGAGACCTGTCGCGCAAGAAGCTCATGCCCTCCGTCTACGACTTGGC
The DNA here is from genome assembly GCA_003248845.1 of Microbacterium sp. GTDB lineage: Bacteria > Actinomycetota > Actinomycetes > Actinomycetales > Microbacteriaceae > Microbacterium. Next base: position 7,062 of record QFPD01000160.1, read on the forward strand.
CAATCGAGGCCTGCTCCCACCGGGCTTCGCGCTGGTCGGGTTCGCGCGACGCGACTGGGAGGACCAGGATTTCGCGCAGGTCGTGCACGACTCGGTGCGACAGTACGCCCGTACGCCGTTCCGTGAGGAGACGTGGAAACAGCTGCTGCAGGGCATCCGCTTCGTCTCCGGCGAGTTCGGCGACGATGACGCGTTCCGACGCCTGCGTGAGACCGTTGAGAAGCTCGACGTCGAGCGCGGCACGATGGGCAACCATGCGTTCTACCTCTCGATTCCGCCGCGCGACTTCCCCATCGTCGCGAAGCAGCTCAAGCAGTCGGGTCTCGTCGACGACAAGTCGACGAACCCCGACGCGTGGCGTCGGGTCGTGATCGAGAAGCCCTTCGGTTCCGACCTGCAGACCGCGCGCGAGCTCAACGCCGCGCTCGAGGTCGCATTCCCCGCCGACTCGATCTTCCGGATCGACCACTACCTCGGCAAGGAGACTGTCCAGAACATCCTGGCCCTGCGCTTCGCCAACGAGCTCTACGAGCCGATCTGGAATGCCAACTACGTCGACCATGTGCAGATCACGATGGCCGAGGACATCGGTGTCGCGGGCCGCGCGGGCTATTACGACGGCATCGGTGCAGCGCGCGACGTCATCCAGAATCATCTCCTGCAGCTGCTCGCTCTCACCGCAATGGAGGAGCCGATCTCGATGTCGGCTACCGACCTGCGCTCCGAGAAGGAGAAGGTCCTCGCCGCGGTACGGCTTCCCGACGATCTCTCCGCCGCCACCGCGCGCGGCCAGTATGGCGGTGGCTGGCAGGGCGGCGAGGAGGTCACCGGGTTCCTCGCCGAGGACGGCATGAACCCCGACTCGACCACCGAGACATACGCCGCCGTGAAGCTCGAGATCGCCACGCGCCGCTGGGCCGGCGTGCCGTTCTACCTGCGCACGGGCAAACGTCTCGGCCGTCGCGTGACCGAGATCGCGGTCGTGTTCAAGCGAGCCCCGCAGCATCTGTTCCAGCGGAACCAAACCCTTGAGCTCGGTCAGAACGCGCTCGTCATCCGTGTCCAGCCGGACGAGGGCGTCACGATCCGCTTCGGCTCCAAGGTTCCGGGGGCGGCGAACGAAGTCCGCGACGTCACGATGGACTTCGGATACGGCCACGCCTTCACGGAGTCGAGCCCCGAGGCCTACGAACGCCTCATCCTCGATGTGCTGCTCGGCGACCCGCCGCTGTTCCCCCGTCACGAAGAGGTGGAGCTCTCCTGGAAGATCCTCGACCCCGTCGAGGAGTACTGGAGCCAGCAGGGCGGTCCGCTCGAGCAGTACTCCCCCGGCTCCTGGGGTCCCCCGTCCGCCGATGAACTCCTGGCCCGCGACGGCCGCGTCTGGAGGCGCCCGTGATCGTCGATCTGCCCGACACCACCGTCTCGAAGATCGCCCGCTCCCTCGTGAGCGTGCGCGAAGAGGGCGGCGCCGTGGCCCTGGGCCGCGTCCTCACCCTCGTCATCGTGACGACGCACGGCTTGCAGGAGGAGGCGATCGAGGCCGCCAACGACGCGTCTCGTGAGCACCCCATGCGTGTCATCGTGCTCATCGCGAACGTCGAGGGCGACGCGAGGCTCGATGCGCAGATCCGCGTCGGCGGCGACGCCGGAGCGAGCGAGGTCATCGTGCTGCGCGCGCACGGACCGGCGGCCGCCAGCCAGGAGGGTCTCATCACGGGGCTGCTCCTTCCTGACGCCCCTGTCGTCGCATGGTGGCCCGACTTCCCGCCCGACCAGCCCGCGGCATCCGATGTCGGACGCATGGCCCAGCGGCGCATCACGGATGCCTCGACGAAGCCCTTCGCGAAGGATCGCCTGTCGCAGCTCGGCGCCTCGTACGCCCCCGGCGACACGGACCTCGCATGGACGCGCCTGACGCACTGGCGCGAGCAGCTCGCCGCGGTGCTCGACCAGCCGCCGTACGAGCCCGTCACGGGTGTCGAGGTCATCGGCGCGGGCAGTTCCCCCTCGACGGGTCTGCTCGCCGCGTGGCTGCGACTTGAGCTCGACGTGCCCGTGGTGTGGCGCTACGCACCGCAGGACGATTGGGACCACGGCATCCGTTCGGTGAGACTGACCCGTCCGTCGGGTGACATCCTGCTCGAGCGGAGCAACGATATCGATGCGACGCTGACCCAGCCCGGGCAGCCCGCCCACGACATCGTGCTGCCCCGGCGCACCCTGCGCGAGTGCCTCGCCGAAGAGCTCCGTCGCCTCGATCCCGACCTCCTGTATGGTCGAGTGATCACGGAAGGCTGGGACCTGATCGGACCCCCCGAGCACCTCGAGGCGTCCCCCCAGTCCGAGTCTTAGGAGCTCCGATGGCGCAGTTGTGGACCGAGAAGCGCGTGGTCATCAGCGCGGGCGCCGAGACCCTGGCATCCGACGTCGCGGAACGGCTCATCGTGCGCCTCATCCGCCGCTCGCTCGCCGGTAAGACCTCGCACCTCGTCCTCACGGGCGGCAACATCGGCACCGCTGTACTCCGCGCGGCGGGCGCGCATCCGAGGCGCGCCGAGGTCGACTGGTCGACGGTTCACCTGTGGTGGGGCGACGAGCGCTTCCGTCCCGCAGGTCACCCCGAGCGCAATGACGTCGGTGC
>QFPD01000161.1 GCA_003248845.1 Microbacterium sp.
ACGTGCTCGACGCGAACACGAAGGCCGTGCGCGCGCTCGTGCCGGACTACCAACTGTCTCTCGCGATCGGCAAGGAGGGCCAGAACGCCCGCCTCGCCGCAAAGCTCACGGGAGCGAAGATCGACATCCAGCCCGACTCGATTCTCGAGGACGCCTGACCGGGGGTAGGATGGAAGCTGTTCGAACGTGCGTGGGATGCCGCGTGCGTGCCCCGCGATCCGCCTTGCTGCGGGTCGTCCAGCGGGACGGTGTGCTCGTCGCAGACGAGAAGGCCGTCCTTCCGGGTCGGGGCGCGTGGGTGCATGACACGGACGCGTGCGTGGCGGCGGCCCTACGTCGCCGGGCCTTCGGACGAGCACTGCGCGTGACCGGAGCCCTCGACACGACGGCCTGGGATGCGCAGACCCTTCCTCACAACCACCAGCGAAAAGGCTGAACGGCTATGGACGCAAAGTGAACGGCTCGAAATGAGACCCGTCCGCAAGTAGCGGTCCACCCTGTCCGGGTGGACCCCAGACAGGAGAAATGTGGCAAACCCACGTGTGCACGAGATCGCTTCCGAACTCGGCGTCGACTCGAAAGTCGCCCTCGCGAAGCTGAAGGAGCTCGGCGAGTACGTCAAGAGCCCCTCATCGACGATCGCGCCCCCGGTGGCGCGAAAGCTCCGGACCGCCCTCGAGGCGGACGGCGCCGGTAAGAGTGCGGCCGCGCCCGCGCCGGCATCCCCCGCAACTCCCGCGTCGTCGGCACGCCCGACGACGGGCGCCCGTCCCGGACCCGCGAAGCCCGCAGCCCCGGTGCCGGGTCCTGCGACTCCGGCAGCCCCCGCGGCAGCCGAGCCCACGGCGACCCCTGCTGCTCCCGCGGCGTCCGAGGCGCCGGCCACGCCCGGCGGTGCGCCTGCGCCCACACCCGGCCCGGCGGCCCCTGCGGCGCCGCGCCCCGGTGGCGCTCCCCGTCCCGGCAACAACCCGTTCGCGTCGAGTCAGGGCATGGGCCAGCGCCCCGCCGGCCCGCGCCCGGGTAACAACCCGTTCGCGTCGGCGCAGGGCATGGGGCAGCGCCCGACTCCGGGCAACATCCCGCGCCCGCAGGCGCCGCGTCCGGGTGCTCCGCGTCCCGGAGCGCCGCGTCCCGGCGGTGCGGGTCGTCCCGGCGGTGCCGGTCGTCCCGGGGCGCCGTTCCAGCAGCGTCCCGGCGGCCCCGGTCGTCCGGGTGGCGCGGGCGGCTTCCAGCGTCCCGGTGCGCCCGGCGGCGCCCCCGGCGGATTCGCCGGTCGTCCCGGTGGTGGCGGCGGTCGCGGTCGTGGTCCCGGTGGCGGCACCGCGGGTGCGTTCGGCAAGGGCGGCGGCAAGAGCAAGCAGCGCAAGTCGCGTCGGGCGAAGCGGCAAGAATTCGAGATGAGGGATGCCCCGGTCGTCGGCGGCGTCAACGTCTCGAAGGGCAACGGCGAGATCATCCGCCTCCGTCGCGGTGCGTCGATCGCCGACTTCGCAGACAAGCTCGAGGCGATCCGCGGCTACACCGTGCAGCCCGGCACGCTCGTGACGATCCTCTTCAACCTGGGCGAGATGGCCACGGCCACCGAGTCGCTCGACGAGGCGACCTTCGAGGTCCTGGGCGAGGAGCTCGGCTACAAGATCCAGATGGTCTCGCCCGAGGACGAAGACAAGGAGCTCCTCGAGGGCTTCGGTCTCGACCTCGAGAAGGAGCTGGAGGAGGAGAGCGAGGACGACCTCGAGATCCGTCCGCCGGTCGTCACCGTCATGGGTCACGTCGACCACGGTAAGACGCGCCTTCTCGACGCGATCCGTCAGACGAACGTGGTCGCGGGTGAGGCCGGTGGCATCACCCAGCACATCGGTGCCTACCAGGTGTGGACCGAGCACGAAGGCATCGAGCGCGCGATCACGTTCATCGACACCCCCGGTCACGAGGCGTTCACCGCGATGCGTGCCCGAGGCGCGCAGGTGACCGACATCGCGATCCTCGTGGTCGCCGCCGACGACGGCATCATGCCGCAGACGGTGGAGGCGCTCAACCACGCCCAGGCCGCGAACGTGCCGATCGTGGTCGCGGTCAACAAGGTGGACAAGCCCGACGCCAACCCGGCCAAGGTGCGCCAGCAGCTCACCGAGTACGGCCTCGTCGCCGAAGAGTACGGCGGCGACGTCATGTTCGTCGACGTCTCGGCGCGTGCAGGCACCGGCATCCAGGACCTCCTCGACGCCGTCCTCCTCACCGCTGACGCGGGCCTGGACCTCACGGCCAACCCGAACAAGGCGGCGCGCGGTGTCGCGATCGAAGCGAAGCTCGACAAGGGCCGCGGTTCGGTGGCGACGGTGCTCATCCAGTCCGGAACGCTGCGCGTCGGCGATGCGATCGTCGCGGGAACGGCCTACGGCCGCGTCCGCGCGATGATCGACGAGAACGGCGACGCCGTCGAGGAGGCTTACCCCTCGCGTCCGGTCCAGGTGCAGGGTCTGAACTCGGTCCCGCGCGCCGGCGACACCTTCATCGTCACCGACGAGGACCGCATGGCTCGTCAGATCGCCGAGAAGCGTGAAGCCGCCGAGCGCAACGCCCAGCTGGCGAAGGCTCGCAAGCGCATTTCGCTCGAGGACTTCACCCGGGCGCTCGAAGAGGGCAAGGTCGAGTCGCTCAACCTCATCATCAAGGGTGACGTCTCCGGTGCCGTCGAGGCGCTCGAGGAGTCGCTCCTCAAGATCGAGGTCGACGACTCGGTGCAGCTGCGGATCATCCACCGCGGCGTCGGTGCGATCACCGAGTCGGACATCAACCTGGCCACGATCGACAACGCGATCGTGATCGGCTTCAACGTCCGGCCCGACACGAAGGCGCGCGAGCGCGCCTCCCGCGAGGGCGTGGACGTGCGGTTCTACTCGGTCATCTACAACGCGATCGACGACGTCGAGCAGTCGCTCAAGGGCCTGCTCAAGCCGGAGTTCGAAGAGAAGCAGTCGGGTGTCGCCGAGATCCGCGAGGTGTTCCGCTCCTCGAAGTTCGGCAACATCGCCGGTGTCATCGTCCGTTCGGGCACGATCACGCGCAACGCCAAGGCGCGCGTCATCCGCGACGGCGTCGTCATCGCCGATGGTCTCGCCATCGAGTCGCTGCGTCGCTTCAAGGATGACGTCACCGAGGTCCGCACGGACTTCGAGGCCGGTATCGGACTCGGCAAGTACAACGACATCCAGGTCGGCGATGAGATCGAGACGACTGAGATGGTGGAGAAGCCCCGCGGCTGATCGCATCACGACGAGGATGCCGCGCCCGGATGACCCGGGTGCGGCATCGTCCGTCCATCCCAAGGAGGAACCATGTCGAACGAACGACAGGCGAGGCTCGCCGACCGTATCCGCGTGCTCATCGCAGAGCGGCTCGAGAAGGGGCTGCGCGATCCGCGGCTCGGGTTCGTGACGATCACCGACGTGCGCGTCACGGGCGATTTGCAGCATGCGTCGGTGTTCTACACCGTCTACGGCGACGACAAGGCCCGTGCGGACACGGCCGCCGCGCTGAAGGCTGCGACCGGAATGCTACGCAGCGAAGTCGGCAAGCAGCTCGGCGTGCGGCTGACGCCGTCGCTCGAGTTCATCCCCGATGCGTTGCCCGAGAACGCCGGGCACATCGCGGACCTGCTGCGCGAGGCGCAGGAGCGGGATGCCGCCGTCGCCGGCCTCGCCGCCGGTGCCGCCTACGCGGGCGAGGCCGACCCTTACATCAAGCCGCGCGACGAGGCCGACGAGGACTGACCCGTCGCCGAGCGGATCAGCGGGGGAGGCGCAGGGCGCCATCGGAGGCCTCGACGAGGCCGTCGGCGATGAGCGAGTCGATCGCGCGGTCGCGCTGTGCGGCATCCGGCCAGTCCGAGGCCACGTCATCCTGAGTCATCTCGTGCGCGGGGGCCGCGCGCAATGCGCGCAGGATCGCCCCGCGGGCCTGCCGGTCGCTGCCCTCGTACCGGGCCTGTCTACGGCGGTCGTCGCCCGTGTCGGGGTAGTCGGCCGCGCGCCACGCGCACACATGCGCGAGCGGGCATACGTCGCATCGGGCGGTGCGCGCCGTGCAGACGAGGGCCCCGAGCTCCATCGCCGCGGCGTTGACGATCGCGGCATCCGCATCGTCGTCGGGCAGGATCGCCGCCATCGCAGCGAGGTCGCCCTTGCTCGGAGGGCCGGGCTGCGCGCGTCCGCCGATCGCCCGCGCGAGGACGCGGCGCGTGTTGGTGTCGACGACGGGATGCCGGTCGCCGTAGGCGAACACGGCGACGGCACGGGCGGTGTAGTCGCCGATCCCGGTCAGGGCCAGCAGATCGTCGACATCGCGCGGAACGACGCCGTCGTGACGGCCGTGGATCTCGACCGCCGCGCGGTGGAGCCACAGCGCGCGTCGCGGGTAGCCGAGGTTCGCCCATTGCGTGACCGCTGCGGCGGGAGGGTCGGCGGCCAATGCGGAGGGCGTCGGCCATCGGGCGAGCCACGCCTCGAGGTGGGGGATGACGCGCGTCACGGGCGTCTGCTGCAGCATGAACTCGCTCACAAGCGTGCCCCACGCCCCGAAGCCGGGGCGGCGCCACGGGAGATCTCGCGCGGTCCGGCGATACCACGCGATGAGCGGGGTCGCGAGCTCGGCCATCACGCCAGCCTACGTCGGGCCGAGCACCCCGCGCCGCGCGGGCCAGCACGCGCCGCTTAGGCTGGGAGGATGCCTCAGTCGCACCCCGACAGCGCCCCGAACGGCATTCTGCTGGTCGACAAACCCGACGGCGTGACGAGCCACGACGTCGTCGCCCGTGCGCGGCGCGCACTGAACACGCGCAAGATCGGCCACGCGGGCACGCTCGACCCGATGGCGACGGGGCTGCTGATCCTCGGGGTGGGCCCCGCGACGCGCCTGCTGACGTTCATCGTGGGGCTCGACAAGACGTACGAGGCCACGATCCGTCTGGGCGTGTCGACCGACACGGACGACGCCGACGGCACGGAGATCGCGCGGCCGGATGCCGCCGTTCTCGCTGCAGTCACACCCGACGCCGTTTCTGCAGGTATCGCCGCGCTCACGGGTCGGATCGAGCAGGTGCCGAGCACGGTGTCGGCCATCAAGGTCGGCGGAAGGCGGGCGTACGACCTCGCTCGCGCGGGGGAGCAGGTGGAGCTCAAGGCGCGCAGCGTGACGGTCAGCCGGTTCGCGGTGACGCGCATGCGCACCGTCGCCGAGGGGATCGACCTCGACGTCGTCGTCGACTGCTCGAGCGGCACGTACATCCGTGCGCTCGCCCGCGATCTCGGTGCGGATCTCGGTGTCGGCGGTCATCTGACGGCGCTGCGCCGCACGCGCATCGGCCCGTTCGACGTCGCGGCCGCGGTCGACATCGCACCGGATGCCGCGCTCGCCCCTCCCGCCGAGGTCGCGGCGGCCGTCCTGGGGGCGCTGCCGGTCACGGCGGAGGAGGCTCGTGACCTCCGCCACGGCAAGCGCCTCGTGGGCGCTGCCGCGCGGCTCGAGGGGCTGGCGAGCGCGACTCCCGCCGCGATCGAACCG
>QFPD01000162.1 GCA_003248845.1 Microbacterium sp.
CGGGATGGCGGAGGGCGTTCTCCGCCGCGAGCCGCGCCGTCGCCGACCGACCGAACATACGGCCGGTGAGCCGCAGGAGGGGAGGCATGACGACGACCGCGCCGAGCGACAGGCCGGTGAACGACAGGATGCCGCCGAAGAACGCCACCACGACTCCGATCGGATCGCGGAGGCCGAGCGCGACGCCGCCGGCAAGCAGGGCGGCACCCGCGACGGACAGCACGAGTGCCGTGATGCTGCGTCCCTTCGATCCCCTCACGTCTTCGTGCGTGCGCGGCGCCGCCCCCGCGATCGCCTCGAGCGGCGTGACGGAGAGCACGCGCCGAGACCCGCTCCACGCGCCCGCCCAAGTCGTGAGGCACACGACCACCGCCGGGAGGAGGAGAACCGGCTGAAGCACCTGATACCCGGTGGAGATGCCGAGCGCGGCATCCGCCCACTGGAGCAGCAGCGCCGCGGCGACGATTCCCGCGACGAGACCGATGACGGCGCCGATCGCGCCGACCGCGGCGCCCTGGCCGGCGACGGCGCGGCGCTGCGACTGCGCCGACGCGCCGATGAGCCGCAGGAGCGCGATCTGACGCGTGCGGCCGGCGACGATCGTCGCGAACGTGTTCGCCGTGACGATCGCCGCGACGTAGACGGCGACCCCGATGAGTAGGACGCTCAGCATGCCGATGACGATCGTGGCGGTCCGTCCGGCGAGCGCCGATTCGCTGCCCGCCCACGCGGAGATGTAGCCGGTGGCGCTCAAGAGCAGCACTCCGAATGCGCTCGAGATGCCGGCGACGAGGACCGTCGCACCCATCCCCCGCTCGCGCAGACGCGCGAGCGCGCCGGCGGCGGCGCGTGGCATCCCGCCGGCATCTGCGGCGCCTGGTGCGGCACCGGCGCGCTCGGCGCCGACGGCTGTCGCGGCGCTCATGCGGCGACCTCCGCGGCGAGCATGAACGCCGAGATCTGCTCCGCGCTCTGGCGCGGCTTGTCGGCGATGATGTGACCGTCGCCGAGGAACAGCACGCGGTCGGCGTGCGATGCCGCGACCGGGTCGTGCGTCACCATCGCGATGGACTGCCCGTGCTCGCGGCTCGCGGTTCGGAGCAGGGTCAGCACTTCGCGTCCGGCGCGCGAGCCGAGGTTGCCCGTGGGCTCGTCCGCGAAGACGAGGTCGGGCGCGGTCGCGAGGGCGCGAGCGATCGCGACACGCTGCTGCTGACCTCCGGAGAGCTGGTGCGGGCGATGCCTGAGCCGCGCACCGAGGCCGAGGGTCTCGACGAGTCCGTCGATGCGGGCGCGTTCGAGGGCGCTCGGGCGCCGACCGTCGAGATCGAAGGGCAGCAGGATGTTGCCGAGCGCGTCGAGCGTCGGCACGAGATTGAACGCCTGGAAGACGAATCCGACACGGCGCCGGCGCAGGAGGGTCAGCTCGAGGTCGCCGAGGCCGGTGATCTCGGTGTCGCCGATCCAGGCGCGACCGCTCGTCGGGGCGTCGAGACCGGCCATGATGTGCATGAGCGTCGACTTGCCCGATCCCGAGGGCCCCATGATGGCGGTGAACTCTCCCCGGCGGATGCCGACGGTGACATCGTCGAGCGCGCGCACCCCCGACTCGCCCGCCCCGTAGGTCTTCGTGAGGTTCTGTACGCGGGCGGCGAGGCCCAGCTGCGTCGTCGTGATCTCCATGCTTCGACGCTACGGACGGGCTCACACGCGTCGCGTCGGCCTGGAGTCGCGGCGACGTACATCTCGAGGATGACACGCGCCGACTGGGCGACGCTGCGGGGTCAGGCGAGGCCGTGCTCGAACGCGAAGACGACGAGCTGCACCCGGTCGCGCAGGCCCAGCTTGGCGAGGATGCGGCTGATGTGGGTCTTCACAGTCGCCTCGGAGAGGTACTCGCGCTGGGCGATCTCGGAGTTCGACAGCCCGCGGGCGGCGAGCGCGAAGATCTCGCGCTCACGCTCCGTGAGCTCTTCATAGGCGGGCGGCACGGGGGCCGCTTCGGGAGCCGCGAAGTGCGCGAACAGGTTCCTCGTCGCAGACGCCGCGATGACGGCGGAGCCGGCGTATACGGACCGGATAGCGGCGAGGAGGAACTCCGGGTCGGCGTCTTTCAACAGGAACCCGCTCGCGCCCTGCCGGATCCCGCGCGCCGCCGCCTCATCGAGATCGAAGGTCGTCAGCATGACGACGCGCGGTGGCGCGCCCGCGAACGTCGTGTCGGCGAGGAGCTCCGCCGTCGCGGCGAGACCGTCCATCACGGGCATGCGGATGTCCATGAGTACGACGTCGGGCCGCTTCGCGCGTACGACGCGCAGGCCCTCCGCCCCGTCGCCTGCTTCGCCGACGACCTCGAGATCGGGCTGCGAATCGATCACCATGCGGATGCCGGCGCGGAAGAGCGCCTGGTCATCGACCAGCACGACACGGATCGCCCCGGTCATGCGGCAGCCTGCCGAGGCAGCACGGCGCGTACGGCGAAGCGGCCGTGCTCTTCGGCTCCTGCGGACAACGTGCCGCCGACGAGCTGCGCGCGCTCACGCATGCCGATGAGGCCGTGTCCGCGCGCCGTATCGGCACCGGCCGATGAGGCGGGCGCGGACGTGTCTTTCGCGACGGTGTTCGTGACCTCGAGCTCCACCCGATCATCGTGCCACGTCAGCCTCACGGCGACCGGCCCGCCGGCCCCATGGCGCAGCGCGTTGGTGAGGGCCTCCTGCAGAATGCGGTAGACGGCGAGCTGGAGGGATGCCGCGACGTCGCCCCGCGGCGCAGGATCGACGTCGACCGACAGGTCGACGCCCGCCGCACGCACGTGCGCGTAGATCTGCTCGAGATCGGCCAGCGTCGGCTGCGCGCCGTCGGCTTGCGTGTGCCGCAGCTGCGTCAGAAGCATGCGCACATCGGAGAGTGCCGCGCGCGCGGTGGTCGAGATGGTCGCGAGAGCCTCGGCCGCGGCCTGCGGATCGGACGCCGCGGCGTAGCGCGCACCGTCGGCCTGAGCGATCACGACCGCGAGGGAATGTGCGACGACATCGTGCATGTCGCGCGCGACGCGCGTGCGCTGCGCTTCGGCGGCGGTTTCCGCCTCCGCGAGCTGCTGCGCGTGCCGGTTCTCCCGCGCGCGGATGCCGGTGCGCACGAGCGCGCCGATCGTCCACGCGAGCAGCAGCGCGAGCGCAGAGGCGACGAACGTCATGACCGCGGCGAACACGTACGACCCGAGCTGAGCGACGTCGTCGGGGGTCGAGAACCGCACGACCGCCGGCACGATGAGGTACGCGCTGATCACCACCGCGCCGAGGATCGCGGAGGCGAAGCCGGTCCAGAACAGCCGACGGGTTCCGTAGGCCGCGGTGGTGTAGAGCACGGCGAAGATCGCGACGTTGGCGGGCATCGGCGGGAGGCCGAACGACATCTGCAGCAGCGCCCCGCCCCAGCAGATGGCGAGCGCGAGCGCGGGAGACCGTCGGCGCAGGGCGAGCGCGACCGAGAAAACGCCGATGAGCACGAGCGCGACGAGGAGAGCGATGTGCGTGTTGACGAACGCGGAGCCGAACGCCGACGACGAGCCCGGAACGAGCGTCGCGGCGAGCGCGAAGACGGCGAACAGCGACGCGACGACGATGTCGACGGTCAACTGGGGGCGGGTGAGCGCGCGGAACACCCTTCGACGCTACGCGAGCGCTCGGTGCAGGGCATCCGTCCCGAGATGTATCCGCGGCGCTCAGCCGGTGACGGGCACGGCTCGCTCAGCCCGCGACGGGCAGGACGGGGCGATGCTCGTAGAACGACTGCAGAACGACCGTCGTGCGCGTGCGCACGTTCGCGGCGACGCGGATGTCGCGAACGAGGTCTTCCAGCGCGCGCGGGCTGGCGACGCGCACGAACAGCATGTAGGCGGCGTCACCCGCGATCGAGTGGCACGCTTCGATCGCGTCGAGGTGCTCGAGCAGCTCGGGGGCGTTGTCAGGCTGCGCGGGGTCGAGCGGCGTGATCTCGATGAAGGCCGCGAGCGGGCGCCCGGCCGCTTCGGCGTCGATCGTCGCGCGATAGCCCGTGATGACGCCGCGCGCTTCGAGTCGCTTCAGCCGAGCCTGCGCTGCGGACACCGACAGCCCCGTCGCCGCCGAGAGATCGGCGAGGGTCGCCCGCCCGTCGCGAGAGACGGCCGAGACGATCGCGAGGTCGACAGCGTCATCCACACATGAAACAATACCTGAGTTGAGGCGCTCACGCCGGAAATATTCCTGTCATCAGCGATCGGAGGTTCGCATGTCCCTTCTCACCACTGCCGTGAAGACCGTCGTCGGAGAACCCGAGGTCGTCGAAGATGACCGAGCGAACACGCTGCTCGTCGAAGTCGACCTCGCAAAGACGCCGCTTCTCGAGGACGGGCGTCCGGTCGAGGAGCAGCCGGCGTGGCTCGCGCTGAAGGACGCCGCCACCGCCCTCCAGCAGCTCCAGGCGCAGGACGGCTCCGTGCCCGAGACCGCCGACCACGCCGAGGCCCGCGTCCTCGCAGCGACGGTCACCGCCGCGATCCGCACGCTCGCCCCGCTGTTCCCGCACGACGCCGCGTACCTCGCGGCATCCGTCGTCGATGTCGAGCGCTGGGCGGACGATGGCTTCGGCGTGCCCGACTTCCTGGACTCCCTCGTCGCCTTTCAGCCGCAGGCGCACCGCGTCGACGGCCTGCAGCACCTCGTCGTCTTCCCGATGTACACGCAGAACGGATCGCGCAGCCGCTTCGTCGAGGCTCTGCTGTGTGAGGTGATCTGGCCGGAATTCATCGCGGAGCTCGAGCAGACGTATACGAACCGGCTGTTCGTGAGCCTGCGCCTCATCGACTTCACGCCCGGCTACGACACCAACTCCGCCGTTCTCTTCCCGGAGACCGTCGCACTGCGCGAGGTTCCCACCTTCACGTGGGGGGCGATCTTCCAGGACCGCGAAGCAGCGCGCTTCCGTCGGGTCGTGGCCGCGGCATCCGACATCACGAAGCTCGACGTCCCCGAGGGTACGGCGCGCATGCTCGCCGACCAGCGGCTCACGGAAGAGGTCTTCGTGACGTGGGACCTCATCCACGATCGGTCGCACATGCGCGGCGACCTGCCGTTCGACCCCTTCATGATCAAGCAGCGGATGCCGTTTTTCCTGTACTCGCTCGAAGAGCTGCGGTGCGACCTGACCGCCTTCCGCGAGTGCGTGAGCCTCGGCGAGGGCGACGGCGAGATCGCCGACCACGCCCGGCTCGTGCAGCAGGCGGTCATCTTCGACCGGATCTTCCGCTTCGCGATCACCGGCTCGCGCGTGCGCAACTACGACGGCCTCGGCGGGCAGCTCCTGTTCGCGTGGCTGCACCAGCGCGGCGTGCTGCACTGGACCGACACGCAGCTCGCGTTCGACTGGGACGAGGTGCCGGCGGCTGTCATCGCGCTGTCGGATGCCATCGACCGGCTCTACTGGGAGTCGATCGACCGACCGAAGGTCGCGCACTGGCTCGCCGCCTACGACCTGGTGCGCTCGGTCGTGACGCCGCACCCCG
>QFPD01000163.1 GCA_003248845.1 Microbacterium sp.
GTCTGCTCGACCGCCCACCGGCTCACCTGCTGGGCCGAGAGCGCCTTCAGCTCGATGTCCTGCTCGTGCCAGTGCGGGTGCTCGTCGCGAACGGCTCCGGGGGAGGTGTCGGCGAACGAGCGCTGCTGGCTGTTGCCCACGACGGTGCGGTCGTGGTCGGAGAGGTGGATCGCCGGATCGATCAGGACGAGTCGCCGCGTCCACGCCGGGGTCGCCGCGCTCGCCGCGGTCGCGGCGGCGCCGCCGAGGGAGTGCCCGATGACGAGGTCCCACGGCTCGCCGTCGGGCGCCGCCGTGTGCAGCACGTCAGACGCGTATGCGTCGATCGTGTAATCGAGCGCGCGAGGAGCGGTGCCGTGACCGCGCAGGTCGACGGCGGTGGCGTGCCACCCGGCATCCGCGAGCCACGCGCCGTAGCGCCACATGAGCGCGCCGTTGGAGCCGAGGCCGTGGATGAGGAGGGCATGGCGCGGCGCGTGCGGCGCGCCCCAGGAAAGTCGGGGCAGCGTGACGGGAACGGGCATGGAGCCAGCCTAAAGCGACTTCACGTGATGGTCTGAACCGGTTCGGTGTCGGGGATCGGGCTCGCATCACGGCCACGCAGGTCGAGGAAGCCCCGCACGAACACGACGGCGACGATCGCGCCGACGAGTGCGAAACCCGCCGCCGCCGCGTACGCGCCCGCGACTCCCACATCGTCGATGAGGAAGCCGGCGACGGCTGAGCCGAGTGCCGCGCCGATCAGTTGACCGGTGCCGATCCAGCCGTAGGCCTCCGCCGTTTCGCTGAACTTGACGGATGCCGAGGTCATCGCGAACATCACCGCGAGAGCCGGGGCAACCCCGACGCCCGCGATCAGGAGGCAGAGGCTCACCCACCACGGTGTGGCCGGGCTGATGTCGCCGACGAACAGCACGGCCGCCGCCAGGCCGACGGTGACGATCACGAGGCGCCGCGCCATCGCCCAGGGGCCCATGGGGATGTGGCCGAACGCGAGACCGCCCGCGAGGGACCCGATCGAGAAGACGGCGAGGACGAGGCCCGCCTCGATGCCGCCGTGCCCGAAGGTCGCCACGACCGCTGCCTCGACGGCGGCGCACGCGCCGATGAGGAGGAAGCCGATGACCGTGCCGAGGAGAACCATGGGCTTGCCGAGGACCTTGCCGAACGCACGGCGGCTGCGCGGGATGCGCACTCTGCCGACCTCGGGGGAGAGGATGAACCACGCGCCGCCCCCGACGAGGATGACGACGATCAGCAGGAGCGCCGGGACGGTGCCCGCTTGTGTCGCGACGAGGGTGATGACGACGGGCGCGAGGATCCAGATGATCTCCTGCAGGCTCGCGTCGAGGGAGAAGAGGGCCGTGAGCTGGCGTGCGTTGACGAGCTTGGGATAGATCGTTCGCACCGCGGATTGCACGGGCGGGGTGGAGAGGCCGGCCAGAAGGCCGAAGATCATGTACCCGACCACGCCCATGGGGACGAGCGCGAGGACCAGCAGGGCCGCGGCGCACACCGCCGTTGTCAGGGTGAGCACGCGGCGGATGCCCCAGATCCCCATCCACCTGCTCGTGACGGGCCCGGATGTCGCCTGGCCGATGGATGCCGCCGCGAGGACGAGACCGGCCGCGCCGTACGAACCGGTCTGCTGCTCGACGTGCAGGAGGATCGCGAGGCTCGTCATTCCGTTGGGGAAACGCGCCGTCAGCTGTGCGGCGATGATGCGCGCGACCCCGGAGGTGCGCAGGAGCTCCCGGTATCCCGCCACCCCACAACGCTACTCGCCCGGCCGGGGCCTCGGCGACACGCCGCGACACGCCGGTGGCGCTCTCCACAGGCGAATTCGATGTCGGAACCCCCGCGTAGCGTCCGGACTGTGGATGGATGCCGGCAGAGGTGACGACTTCAGTGTGAATCAGGTGTTTTCCAGGTTCGAGATCGCGTCTGCGGCTGTGGATGAAACGGTGGAGAAGTTGTGTTGTACCTGGGGAGAGCGGTGAAAAACTACACGGATGTAACTACTAGCCCTTGTGGTGCTTCCGAGTGTCGGTACCCATATGTAGTATTGGACTCCCGGCGAAGGACAGCCGGCCAACTGGGCGAGAAGTGAGGGGAGAACGGATCGATATGGCGATCACGGTTTACACGAAGCCGTCGTGCGTGCAGTGCAACGCGACGTACCGGGCACTGGACTCGAAGGGCATCGAATACGAGGTTCTCGACCTGTCCGAGGACGCTGCCGCGCTCGAGCGCGTGAAGTCGCTCGGCTACCTGCAGGCACCGGTCGTGGTGACCGACGAGGACCACTGGTCGGGCTTCCGTCCCGACAAGATCGACGAGCTCGCGAGCCGTCTGGCCTGAGATGCCGACACTGACGAGCGCCCCGCTGCTCGTCTACTTCTCGAGCACGTCCGGCAACACGGCGCGCTTCATCGAGAAGCTGGGGCTCCCCGCCCGACGCATCCCGCTCTTGCCCACCGACCCCCGGATCGAGGTCGACGAGCCGTTCGTGCTCGTCACCCCGACCTACGGGGGCGGGCAGGGGCGCGGCGTCGAGAAGGGCGCCGTCCCCAAACAGGTGATCCGCTTTCTCAACGAGGAGAAGCACCGTCACCTCATCCGTGGAGTGATCTCCGCAGGCAACACCAATTTCGGCGAGCACTTCTGCGTCGCCGGCGACATCATCAGCCGCAAGTGCACCGTGCCGCACTTGTACCGGCTCGAACTTTTCGGCACGCCTGAGGACGTCGCACGCGTGAGCGACGGATTGGAACGATGGTGGACACAGCAGTGACCGAGGCGACCTTCAAGACCGACACGAGATTCGACGGGCTCGACTACACGGCCCTCAACGCGATGCTCAACCTGTACGGCGCCGACGGGCAGATCCAGTTCGACGCCGACAAGCGCGCCGCGCGGGAGTACTTCCTGCAGCACGTGAACCAGAACACCGTCTTCTTCCACTCCCTCAAGGAGCGTCTCGACTATCTCGTCGAGAAGGAGTACTACGAGGGCGCCGTGCTCGAGAAGTACCCGCTGGAGTTCATCCAGTCGCTCAACGACCGCGCCTACGCCGCCAAGTTCCGCTTCGAGACGTTCCTCGGCGCCTTCAAGTACTACACGAGCTACACGCTGAAGACCTTCGACGGCAAGCGCTACCTCGAGCGCTTCGAGGATCGTGTCGTCATGACGGCGCTCGGCCTCGCCGACGGCGACCAGCGCCTCGCTGAGCAGCTCGTCGACGAGATCATCTCCGGCCGCTTCCAGCCCGCGACCCCGACGTTCCTCAACACGGGCAAGGCGCAGCGCGGAGAGCTCGTCAGCTGCTTCCTGCTGCGCATCGAGGACAACATGGAGTCGATCGCGCGCGGCATCAACTCCGCCCTCCAGCTCTCCAAGCGCGGTGGCGGCGTCGCCCTGCTGCTCTCGAACATCCGCGAAGCGGGGGCTCCGATCAAGCAGATCGAGAACCAGTCCTCCGGCATCATCCCCGTCATGAAGCTGCTCGAAGACAGCTTCAGCTACGCCAACCAGCTCGGTGCGCGCCAGGGCGCGGGCGCCGTCTACCTGTCGGCCCACCACCCCGACATCCTGCGGTTCCTCGACACGAAGCGCGAGAACGCCGACGAGAAGATCCGCATCAAGACGCTGTCGCTCGGTGTCGTCATCCCCGACATCACGTTCGAGCTCGCCAAGAACGGCGAGGACATGTACCTCTTCTCGCCGTACGACGTGGAGAAGGTCTACGGAGTGCCGTTCGGCGACATCTCGGTCACCGAGAAGTACCGCGAAATGGTCGACGACGCCCGCATCAAGAAGACGAAGATCAACGCGCGCGAGTTCTTCCAGACCCTCGCCGAGATCCAGTTCGAGTCTGGCTACCCGTACATCATGTTCGAGGACACGGTGAACAAGGCCAACCCGATCAAGGGTCGCATCAACATGTCAAACCTCTGCAGCGAGATCCTGCAGGTGAACACTCCGACGACCTACAACGAGGACCTCTCCTACGCCGAGATCGGCAAGGACATCTCGTGCAACCTGGGGTCGATGAACATCGCACTCGCGATGGACGGCAAGGACCTCGCGGGCACGGTGGAGACCTCGATCCGCGCGCTCACCGCGGTCAGCGACCAGAGCCACATCGCCTCGGTGCGCTCGATCGAAGACGGCAACGACCGCTCGCACGCGATCGGGCTCGGCCAGATGAACCTGCACGGCTACCTCGCGCGCGAGCACGTGCACTACGGGTCGGAAGAGGGCCTCGACTTCACGAACATCTACTTCTACACGGTGCTCTTCCACGCGCTGCGCGCCTCGAACCAGATCGCGATCGAGCGCGGTACGACATTCGACGGATTCGCGGACTCGACGTACGCGTCGGGAGAGTTCTTCGACAAGTACACGGATGCCGCGTGGCAGCCTCAGACCGAGAAGGTGAAGGAGCTGTTCGCCGGCATCCACATTCCGACACAGGAGGACTGGCAGGAACTCAAGGCCTCCGTCCAGAAGCACGGCATCTACAACCAGAACCTGCAGGCGGTGCCCCCGACCGGCTCGATCTCGTACATCAACAACTCGACATCGTCGATCCACCCGATCGCGTCGAAGATCGAGATCCGCAAGGAAGGCAAGATCGGTCGCGTCTACTACCCGGCGCCGTTCATGACGAACGACAACCTGGAGTACTACGAAGACGCGTACGAGATCGGCTACGAGAAGGTCATCGACACCTACGCGGCGGCGACCCAGCACGTCGATCAGGGTCTGTCGCTGACGCTCTTCTTCAAGGACACCGCCACGACGCGCGACATCAACAAGGCGCAGATCTACGCGTGGCGCAAGGGCATCAAGACGATCTACTACATCCGCCTGCGGCAGATGGCGCTGGAGGGCACGCAGCTCGACCAGTGCGTCAGCTGCATGCTGTGATCCGCGTTTCGACTCAAGGACAGATGAAGAGATGACTCCCGAACCGCTCAAGCTCGTCGACCACGTGCAGGCGATCAACTGGAACCGCATTCAGGACGACAAGGACCTCGAGGTCTGGAATCGTCTCGTGAACAACTTCTGGCTGCCCGAGAAGGTGCCGCTCTCCAACGACGTGCAGTCGTGGGCGACCCTCACGCCGGAAGAGCAGACCACGACGATGCGGGTGTTCACCGGACTCACCCTCCTCGACACGATCCAGGGGACCGTGGGCGCCGTGTCGCTCATCCCCGACGCGATCACGCCCCATGAGGAGGCGGTGTACACGAACATCGCCTTCATGGAGTCGGTGCACGCGAAGAGCTACTCGTCGATCTTCTCGACGCTCGCCTCGACGCCCGAGATCGATGACGCGTTCCGTTGGTCGGTAGAGAACCCGAACCTGCAGAAGAAGGCACACATCGTCATGGACTACTACCGTGGCGACGAACCCCTCAAGCGCAAGGTCGCCTCGACCCTGCTCGAGTCGTTCCTCTTCTACTCGGGGTTCTACCTGCCGCTGCACTGGTCGTCGAAGGCGAAGCTGACGAACACCGCC
>QFPD01000164.1 GCA_003248845.1 Microbacterium sp.
ACCCGCGTCGCGGCCATGACGCCGATGTTCTCGCCGTAGGTCGTCGTCGCCGACCCGCCGAACAGACCCGCGAGCGTGCTCGCGACGCCGTCGGCGGTGAGCGCGCGGCCCGTGTGCCGGTTGATCGTCGGGTCGCCGGTCATCGTCGCGACGCCGCGCACGTGGCCGACGTTCTCAGCGATGAGCACGAGGATGACGGGGAGGAAGATCGGCAGGAGGCTCCACGAGACCGGGTCGCCGAAAGCGGGGAAGTGGAACTCGGGCAGCCCGATCCACGGTGCCGCGCTGATCGCCGTGAAGTCGACCTGGCCCGTCAGGGCAGCCACGACGTAGCCGACGATGACGCCGAGGAAGATCGAGATGCGGCCGAGGAAGCCGCGGAACAGCACGCTGAAGAGGATGATCGCAGCGAGCGTGACCGTCGCGATGACCGGCTGCAGGGTGAAGTTGTTCCACGCGGCCGGCGCGAGGTTGAGACCGATGAGGGCCACGATCGCGCCCGCGACGACGGGCGGCATGAGCTTTTCGATCCAGCGCGTGCCGACCTTCTGCACGACGAGGCCGACGAGCGCGAGCAGCACACCCGTGACGGCGACGCTCACCATCGCCTGCGTGATCTGCGCCGTCGTCTCGAGCGTCTTGCCGCCGTTGTAGGCCTGGATCGGCGCGATGAAGGCGAACGACGATCCGAGGTAGCTGGGCAGCTTGTTGCGCGTGAGGAGCAGGAACAGGATCGTGCCGACGCCCGAAAAGAAGAGTGTCGTCGTTACGGGGAAGCCTGTGAGGATCGGAACGAGGAACGTCGCCCCGAACATCGCGACGACGTGCTGCGCGCCGATCGCGATCGTTCCGGGCCAGCTCAGCCGCTCACCGGGAGCGACGACGGCGCCAGGTGCGACGGTGCGGCCGTCGCCGTGCAGAGTCCAGATGGGCATGCGGGTGCTCCTCAGATCGGCGGGGATATCCGACGATCAGATTACCTGGGAGAACGCTGGATGCCGCGCCGCCGGCTCATGCGGCGAGCTTGTCGAGCAGCTCGCGGTACTTTGCGGCGGTGCGCTCCACGATGTCGGTGGGGAGCTCCGGCGGGGTGCCCTGCTGGTCCCACACGGATGCGAGCCAGTCCCGCACGATCTGCTTGTCGAAGCTGGCCATGCGTGCGGCGGGCGTCTGGCCGGTGGCCCAGGCCGCGGCATCCCAGTAGCGCGACGAATCGCTCGTGAGCACCTCGTCGGCGAGCGTGAGCGTTCCGTCGGCGTCGGTGCCGAACTCGAACTTCGTATCGGCGAGGATCAGTCCGTGCGCCTCGGCGATCGCGGCGGCGCGGCGGTAGATCTCCAGCGACGCGTCGCGCAGCTCGGCCGCGCGCTCCGCCCCGACGAGCTCCTCGGCCCGCGTGAACGAGATGTTCTCGTCGTGCTCGCCGAGCGGCGCCTTGTAGGCGGGGGTGAAGATCGGCTCGGGCAGTCGGTCGCCGTCCTGCAGTCCCTCCGGCAGCGGGATGCCGCAGACGGTGCCGTTGGCCCGGTACTCCTTGAACCCCGAGCCGGTGAGGTAGCCGCGCACGACGCACTCGATCGGCAGCATGTCGAGCGACCGCACGACCATGGCACGATCGGCGACTGCGGCGGGTGCCGTCTCGCCAGTGAGGTGGTTCGGGATCGCGCGACCGCCGTCGGCGCCCGCGAGCTGATCGAACCACCACAGGCTGAGCGCGGTCAGCAGCGCGCCCTTGCCGGGAATGCCGGGGCTCAGCACGTGGTCGAACGCGCTCACCCGATCGCTCGCGACGACGAGCATCCGGTCGGCGCTGTTCGGCGCGTCGCCGGACGGACGGTACAGGTCGCGCACCTTGCCCGAGTACACATGGGTCCAGCCGGGCAGATCGAGAGCGTCGGTCACGCCTCCATTATGGTCGCCGGTCTCATACATAGCCGATTCATCGGTTTGTCCGAGGTGCCGCAGAACTGGTGCTCCGATCCTGAAACCATGATCCCCGAACCCGACCACACCCCCGACGGCCCGCGGTACGAAGGGCGGACCCTCGACCGCCCCGACGACGAGGTCGTCGATCAGGGCGCGGGGTTCGACCTGCGCACCCTCGTCTCGCGGCGCGGCATCCTGGGGATCGCAGGGCTCGGCGTGGGCGCGGTCGCCCTCGCCGCCTGCACGGCGGTGACGGATGCCGCGGCATCCCCCTCGGCGACCCGGACGGCGACGGCGACTCCGACGCCCACCGCGACGCCCACTCCGACGCCGACCGCGACGACCCCGCTCCCGGCGGGGGAGATCCCCGATGAGACCGCGGGGCCGTACCCGGGCGACGGCTCCAACGGTCCCGACGTCCTGGCGCAGTCGGGCATCGTCCGCTCGGACCTGCGGACCTCGATCGGGGGCGGGGCGACCGCCGACGGTGTGCCCCTCACCTTCACTCTTCGTATCACCGACATGGCGAACGGCGATGCCCCGTTCGCTGGCGTCGCCGTCTACGCCTGGCACTGCGACGCTCAGGGCAACTACTCGATGTACTCGTCGGGCGTGGAGAACGAGACGTATCTGCGCGGCGTGCAGGTGGCAGATGCCTCCGGTCAGGTCACGTTCACCTCGATCGTCCCCGGGTGCTACAGCGGTCGGTGGCCGCACATCCACTTCGAGGTGTATCCGTCGGTCGACCTGATCACCGACTCGGCGAACGCGATCTCGACGTCGCAGCTCGCCTTTCCGGAGGAGATGCTCGGAGCCGTGTACGCGCTGCCCGCGTACACCGGCTCGGCTCAGAATCTCGCAGGCGTCTCGCTCGCGACCGACAACGTGTTCGGCGACGACGGGGGAGCGCTGCAGATCGCGACGGTGACGGGTGACTCGTCGGCGGGCTTCACCGCGATGCTCACGGCGCGCGTCGACACGAGCACGGCGCCCACGGGCGGATCGATGGGCGGCGGCCCGGGCGGGCGCTGACACCCCACCGCGCCCGTCTCGGTCAGTCGCGCGGGGTGATCTCGTCGACGAACGCGAAGGCCTCATCGATCACGGTCGGCCAGAGGTCGGCGGCATCCGCCCCGACGAAGACCCACTCGCGCATCGCGCGCTCGCGCATCGTCATGCGCTGAGCGCGTCCGCCGCTGTCGAGCTCGGTCACCCGCGCCTCCGGCAGCTTCGCGATGAGTCCACCCTGGTACCCCTGGAAGGCGAACACCTTGCCCCGGATGCGCAAGCCCGCGCTTCCGAACATCGGGCCGATGTCGACGCCCTCCCGCTGCAGGTAGCGGGAGGCGACCTCGTCGAAGATCTCGTCGGGCGTTCTCGTCATGCTCGGACGCTACCTCGCGGAGGAGGTTTCGTGTATAGTCCAGATGGACTAATCGAGATGGAGTAACCGTGAAGGATGCCGCCGCCCGCCTCACCCCGCTCGGGGTGATGGTGCTCGCGCTGCTGCGCGAGGGCGAGATGCATCCGTACGAGATAATCCGGCTCATGCGCCATCGGCACGACGACCGCATCGTCTCGGTCACGAACGGCACGGTGTATCACACCGTCGCGCGGCTCGAACGGCAAGGCCTCATCGCCGAGGTCGGCATCGACCGCGACGGCAACCGGCCGGAGCGTACGACGTATGCGCTGGCGGATGCCGGCGGCGCAGCCGTCGACGAATGGGTGCGGCGCGAACTGCCGGTGCTCGACCACCCGGTCGAGTTCCGCGTCGCGCTCGCAGAGGCGCACAACCTCGAGCGCGATGAAGTCCTGGCGCTCCTGCGCACGCGGCTCGCCGCGCTCGCGGAGGCGCGCGACTACCACCGCAGCGGCCGTGCGAAAGCGCTCGCCGCAAGGACCCCCGAGCAGTACCTCATCGAGGTCGACCGGCAGGGTGCGCTTCTGACCGCCGACCATGACTGGCTCGCCGCATTCCTCGTGCGGTTGAGCTCCCCCGACTTCGTGTGGGGAACACGCGAAGTCGACGACCGCTACTTGGCTCAGCGAGAGGCCGCACGGCGATGACCGAACCGACCATCACCCCCGGAACCCACACGAACAGCGCTCCCGCGCAGACCCCGGCGCACGGGCCGGGCCACACCCAGCGCAACCCGTGGCCGGCCCTGTGGGCCCTCGTCATCGGGTTCTTCATGATCCTCGTCGACACGACGATCGTCTCGGTCGCGAACCCCGCGATCAAGGCGGCGCTCGACCCGTCGACGAACAACCTCGACAACGTCGTGTGGGTGACGTCGGCCTATCTTCTCGCGTACGCGGTGCCGCTGCTCATCACGGGTCGTCTCGGCGACCGGTTCGGCCCCAAGCGCGTGTACCTCGTCGGCCTCGCGATCTTCACCCTCGCCTCGCTCGCCTGCGGCCTGTCCGGGACGCTCGAGATGCTCATCGTGTTCCGTGCGGCGCAGGGCCTCGGGGCATCCCTCATGACGCCGCAGACGATGGCCGTCATCACGCGCACCTTCCCGCCGACCCAGCGGGGGGCGGCGATGGGGCTGTGGGGTGCGACGTCGGGCGTCGCGATGCTCGTCGGACCCCTCGCGGGCGGCTTGCTCGTCGACGCGTTCGGGTGGGAGTGGATCTTCTTCATCAACCTTCCCGTCGGCGTCATCGGCTTCGTCCTCGCGTGGATGCTCGTGCCCGACCTCGAGACGCACGAGCACCGCTTCGACATCCTGGGCGTCTTCCTCAGCGCGATCGCGCTGTTTCTCATCGTGTTCGGTCTGCAGGAGGGCGAGCACTACGACTGGGCCGCCTGGGTCTGGACGATGATCGCCTCCGGCATCCTCGTCATGGCGCTGTTCATCTGGCAGCAGGCGAAGACGAAGAGCGAGCCGCTCGTGCCGCTCGGCCTCTTTCGGGACCGGAACTTCTCCGTCGCCAACTTCGGCATCGCCGCGGTCGGATTCGCCGTCACCGCGCTGTCGCTGCCGACGATGTTCTACTACCAGCTCGCGCGCGGTCTCACGCCGACCGATTCGGCGCTGCTGCTCATCCCGATGGCGGTGCTCGCGGGCGTGCTCGCCCCTGTCGCGGGCCGCATCCTCGATCGCGTCGACCCGCGCGTCCTGCTCGTCCCCGGCCTGCTGTTCACCGCGATCGCTCTGTTCTGGTACGCGGCGCTCATGAAGCCCGACACCGAGATTTGGATGTTCCTGCTTCCCTCCGCGCTGATGGGCATCGGCCAGGCTGGCATGTGGGGCCCGCTCGCGACGACCGCGACGCGCAATCTCGAGCCACGGCAGGCCGGCGCGGGTTCCGGCATCTACAACACGACGCGCGCGATCGGCTCGGTCCTGGGCTCGGCCGCGATCGCCGCCTTCATGCAGGCGCGGCTCGAGGCGAACCTCCCCGGCGCGGGTGACGCAGGCGGCGACTTCGGATCGGGTCAGCTGCCCGATGTCGTGGTCGGCGGCTTCTCCGACGCGATGGCGCAGTCGATGCTGCTCCCCGCGTGCGTTCTGCTCGTCGGTGTCGTGGTCGTGCTGTTCATGCAGCGACCCACGCACCTCGTGAAGCGCTGAGGGGCGCG
>QFPD01000396.1 GCA_003248845.1 Microbacterium sp.
CGCGCCCCTCGCCGTCATCGTGCTGACGCTGCGGAACCTCGTCCTGATCGCCCTGTTCGTCTGGATCGTCGCGCGTCTCGTACGCGTGGCGATCGCCCCCACTCCGACACCTCCGGGAGGACCCCATGCTGATCGCCTTCTCCGTCGCGCCGAGCGGTTCACCGAGCGGATCGCCGAGGCCGGCCGCTGACGGCTCGGTCCACGACGCCGTCGCAGCGGCCGTCGCCGTCGTCCGCGCCTCGGGCCTGCCGCACCGCACGACGTCGATGTTCACCGAGATCGAAGGGGAGTGGGACGAGCTCTTCGCCGTCGTGAAGGCGGCTACCGAGGCCGTCCTGCCCTTCGGGTCGCGCGTCTCGCTCGTACTCAAGGCGGACATCCGCCCCGGTCGCACGGGTGAACTCGACGGCAAGATCGAGCGGCTCGAGCAGGCGCTCACCGAGCGCGGCGACGCGGAGCCCGGCGCCCTCGCTGCCGCGGGCAGCCGGTAGCATGACCGGGTGACCTCCTCGACCCGCTCGAAGAGGGCGGCGACGATGGCGCTCCTGTCCCTCGCCATCGGTTCCTTCGGCATCGGCATGACCGAGTTCGTCGTGATGGGTCTGCTGCCGCAGATCTCCGCGGACCTGCTGCCGGATGCCTGGGCTTCGGACAGTGCCGACGCGATCGCCCGTACGGGCTGGCTCATCACGCTATACGCCCTCGGTGTCGTCGTCGGAGCGCCGACGATCGCGGCATCCGTCGCCAAGTATCCGCGCCACCGCGTGATGCTGATCCTCGCTGCCGCGCTGACCGCGTTCAACGCGCTGACCTTCGTCATGCCGACGTTCGAGCTGGTCGCCGTCTCGCGCTTCCTCGCGGGCCTCCCGCACGGCGCGTACTTCGGCATCGGTGCGCTCGTCGCGGCCGACGTCCTCGGCCCGGGCAAGCGTGCGCAGGGCGTGGCGTTCGTTCTGACGGGCCTCACCCTCGCCAACGTCGTGGGGGTCCCGGTGGGGACGGGCCTCGGCCAGCAGTTCGGATGGCGCGTCGCTTTCATGATCGTCGCGGCGATCTTCGCTCTCGCGGCCGTTCTCATCGCGCTCTTCGTCCCCGCGCACGCGGGGGACCCCGGGCGCACGCTCCGCGCCGAGCTCGGAGTCTTCCGCATCCCGCAGGTGTGGCTGACGCTCGGCATCGGGGCGATCGGGTTCGGCGGCTTCTTCGCCGCGTACAGCTACCTCGCCTCGATCGTGACCGAGGTCGCGGGAAGCCCCGCATGGGTCGTGCCGATCGTCCTCGTCGTGATGGGAATCGGGATGACGATCGGCAATCTCCTCGGCGGACGGCTCGCCGACCGCGACCTCCGACGTACGCTGCTGTGGGGTTTGGGGGGTCTCGCCCTCGTGCAGGTCCTCCTCGCTCTCACGTGCGGCTGGATCGTCACTCTCGTCGTCTTCGTCTTC
>QFPD01000397.1 GCA_003248845.1 Microbacterium sp.
GCCGAACACGATCGGGTCGGGGTTCGGCCCCGGGGCGACGCGCCGCACGACGCGGTCGGCGGGCGCTGTCGCCGCGTGCAGCTCAGTCGTCCGCGACTGCGTGCCGCGCATGCCGACGGTGTCCCAGTCGTCGCGCGTCGTCACGGCATCCGTCCGCGGAACGAACGCGTAGACCATCTGCGGGCCGTCCGGCGAGGTCGTGTCGAGGCCGTGCAGCCCCAGCTGGGTCCACGCGGGGGCGAGCGATGTGAAGATCTTTGTGCCCGTGAAGGCGTACGACCCGTCCGGCCGCGGTTCGGCCCCGGTGTCGCTGCCGAACAGAACGAGATCGTTGCCCGCCTCGCTGATCCCGAACGCGAACACCTCGCCCGCCGCAGCCCCGTCCTGCACGAACTCGAGGCCGGGGATGCCGCGGTCCGAGAACACCTTCGCGACCCCCGTCCACACGAGGTGCATGTTGATCGCAAGGGCCGTCGCGGGGGCCGCCGTCGCCAGCCGCTGCTGGAGGACGGACGCCTCGGCGAGACCGAGCCCCGCGCCGCCTCGCTCACGGGGGACGAGGATCGAGAGATACCCGGCATCCTTCAGCTCGGCGAGGTCCTCCTCGGGAAAGCGGTTCTCGGCGTCGACGGCAGCCGCCCGGGAGCGGATGCGCTCCAGCAGCTCGTCGGACAGGTACGCGGCGGGATCGAAAGCACTCACCCTTCCATCCTGGCCCTACCCGACGTGACGACGGGCAGGATGGAGGCATGATCTCCACCGATCTCGCGCTCGCCCTCCGTGACGCGGGGCTCGTGTGGCATCCCGCCTCCGGCGATCGATTCCAGCTCGACGAGCCGGAGTTCGAGGCCGACGTGTACACGGCGAGCGAGATGACGATCGAGCCGCGGAACTACCCGACCGGCGTGATCCTCGCCTTCAACGGCACGACCGAGTGGGCGCTCGATTCGGTTGCCCTCGAGGACGCGCTGTGGCTCCCGCGCGAGGACCAGCTACGAAAGCTCCTGCGCGCGACCTTCCGCTCCCTCACCCGACTCGAGGACACGTACCGGGTGGATGCCGTGATCCAGGGCGAACCGCTGTCGTTCGAGTACCCCGAGCCGGCCGACGCCTACGCGCTGGCGCTGCTCGCGCTCGTCCGTCGCAGCGCCTGACCCGCGCAGCGCGGGCGCGCCCGATTCGCCCGCGCCGAAATGCGGGTTTCGGGCGCGCGCACCCGCACATCGACGCCGGCGAACGCCGGCGCGGGCTCAGGCGATCGCTGCGGCGAGGTGGGCGAGGGTGTCCTCGGGCTTGTCGCGGTGCGGGGAGTGCCCGGCACCGGTGACGACCGACATCGAGACGACCGGGTTCTGCAGCACCTCGTCGGCGAGGGCCCCCTGGAAGATCGAGTACACCTTCGGGTCGCTCGCGATGACGTGTGTAGGTGCTGTCAGTCGCGCGG
>QFPD01000398.1 GCA_003248845.1 Microbacterium sp.
CGGTGGCACGAAGGTGTCGTTCGGTGAGTTCGGCATCCAGGCCCTGACGCCCGCGTACGTGACGAACCGTCAGATCGAGTCCGCTCGTATCGCGATGACGCGTCACATCAAGCGTGGCGGCAAGGTGTGGATCAACATCTACCCCGACCGTCCGCTCACGAAGAAGCCGGCCGAAACCCGCATGGGTTCCGGTAAGGGCTCGCCGGAGTGGTGGGTCGCGAACGTCAAGCCCGGCCGCGTCCTCTTCGAGGTCGCCGGTGTCAACGAGGAACTCGCCCGCGAGGCCCTCACCCGGGCAATCCACAAGCTGCCGCTGAAGGCACGCATCATCAAGCGCGAGGAGGGCGACGCGTAATGGCCGTCGGTACCAAGACGCTCGCACCCAGCGAGCTCGACACGTTCGAGGACCAGCGCCTCGTCGAGGAGCTGCGCAAGGCCAAGGAGGAGCTGTTCAACCTGCGCTTCCAGTCGGCCACCGGCCAGCTCGACAGCCACGGCCGCATCCGTGCGGTCAAGCGCGACATCGCGCGGCTCTACACCGTGATCCGTGAGCGCGAGCTCGGCATCCGTGCCACGCCCGCTCCCGCCGAGGCTGCGCCCAAGGCGAAGAAGAAGGCGACGAAGAAGGCGGATGCCGCCGACGACGCCGCTGCGAAGGAAGAGGCTGAGTGATGGCCACCAAGAAGACTGAAGAAGCAGTCGTCGAAGGTCACGAGCACGCGGCGCACGACGTCCGCGACGCCGAGGCTCGCGGGTACCGCAAGTCGCGTCGTGGCTATGTCGTCAGCGACAAGATGGACAAGACGATCGTCGTCGAGGTCGAGGACCGCGTGAAGCACCCGCTCTACGGCAAGGTCATCCGCCGCACGTCGAAGGTCAAGGCCCACGACGAGGCGAACACCGCCGGCATCGGCGACCTCGTGCTCATCAACGAGACCCGCCCGCTGAGCGCCACGAAGCGCTGGCGTCTGGTCGAGATCCTGGAGAAGGCCAAGTGATCCAGACAGAGTCCCGCCTCAAGGTCGCCGACAACACCGGCGCCAAGGAGCTGCTCACGATCCGTGTTCTCGGTGGTTCCAACCGCCGCTACGCGGGCCTCGGCGACATCATCGTGGCGACCGTCAAGGACGCGATTCCGGGCGGCAACGTCAAGAAGGGCGACGTGGTCAAGGCCGTCGTCGTCCGCACCAAGAAGCAGACCCGTCGTCCCGACGGTTCCTACATCAAGTTCGACGAGAACGCCGCCGTCATCCTGAAGAACGACGGGGAGCCCCGCGGCACCCGCATCTTCGGCCCGGTCGGTCGTGAGCTTCGCGACAAGAAGTTCATGAAGATCGTCTCGCTCGCCCCGGAGGTGATCTGACCTTATGGCCAAGATCAAGAAGGGTGACCTCGTTCAGGTCATCACAGGCAAGAAGCAGGACAAGGGCGGCGACCGCGG
>QFPD01000165.1 GCA_003248845.1 Microbacterium sp.
CGTCCACTTCAGCTGTGCCTGGTCGTACGCCTCCTGCGCGGCGCCGTCCCACGACGCCCGCAGCGTGTTCACCTTGGCGTCCAGGTCGTCCAGCTTCTGCTGAATGCCCTTCGCACCGTTCGAGATCTGCTCGGCCAGGGCGACCACCTGGGCGGGAGTGATAGAAGTCGTTGCATCCATGATGTGTATTCCTCGTCTCTGCCGGTCAGGAGTTCATCATCGAGCCGAGGCCCGTGATCGTGGACACCGTCGACTCCTCCAGGGCGCTCTTGTCGGCCTGCGTGCCGCGCAGCGCATCCTCGAGGTCGATGAGGACCTTGTTGAGCTTCGTGGTCTCGTCGTCCCAGCGCCGCATCAGCGAGTCGAACGCGGTTCCCGCGGGCCCCGTCCAAAACTGGCGCGCCTGCTCGAGCTCGCCCCGCACGAACGAGATGCGCCCGTCGATACCGGCCTTCGCTTCGTTCACGGCATCTGCGCCCTTGAGCAGCGCCCCCTCGAGTGCGCCGATCTTCTGAGTCGTCACAACATCCTCCAACGTGTCCAGAGACGTGGTCTCGGGACGCGGCATCCGCCGCTCCCCGACGTCCCACGCTAAACGAGGAGAATCCCCAGATCAACCCGAAGGGCGCCCCCCTTGACAGATGAGAAATCTCTCATCCGAAGTCGGAGTTCAGCGCGGAGATCGCCGCGACCGCAGAATCCTCGAAAGCCGCCATGTCGGTGCCGATGCCGCGGACTTCGATCGCGCTGCGACGCACCATGCCCTCGGCAGACGAGATC
Organism: Microbacterium sp.; assembly: GCA_003248845.1. Classification (GTDB taxonomy): domain Bacteria; phylum Actinomycetota; class Actinomycetes; order Actinomycetales; family Microbacteriaceae; genus Microbacterium. The sequence goes on from QFPD01000165.1 coordinate 781, forward strand.
GCGTTGCCCGCGATCGTCGCCGCCACGGTCGCCGGAGCGACGAGGAACGAGCACAGCACACCGAATGCCCCGCCGCCCATATTCGTGGAGGCGGCGGCGTCGCGCGCGACCTTGATGTCGGATGCCACCTGCTCCACCCGTGCGGCGTGCGAAACGATGAGGTCGTGGTCGATCGCGATGCGCTCAGCCATCAGCGCTGCCCTCCCCGATCGCCGGAGATCTCGTCGGCGTCGCTCGGCGGCACGCGGTCGACCTCCGCGCGCAGGTGCGCGACGACCGACGACTCCTCGCCGAAGGCATCCGCAGCGATCTGGAGCGCCTGCTCACCGGCTCGGCGCTGCGCGGCGTTCGCCGTCGCGACGATCAAGGCGCCGAGCTCGCGCGGCTCGAGATCGTAGGCGGCGTCGGCGATCTCGACGGCGGAGAGGCGGCCCGCGGCATCCACCGTGACCGAGAGCTCGCGGCGCGGCGCCGTCGCGGTGCCGCGGATGGCCTGGATATCCGCCTGCATCGACTGGGCCTTCGCGGCAGTCGCCTGTGCGTCGGCGATCTGCTGCTGCACGCGGGCGATGGCGAGGTCGGCGTCGAGGTCCGCGGAGAAGAAATCGCTCACGGGCCGTAGCGTAGCAAGGGCAACCGGGGACGCCCATGGCTACACTGAAACGGTCCCGCGAGGACGCCGGCCGACCGACGAGCCACGAGGGGAATGCGCACCGTGAGCCAGACCGTCAGCGCCTCCCGCGCTTTGGTGCGCGTGTCCGTGCAGTCCGAGGGCAGGCGCCTCGACATCGGGATCCCCGGGCAGCTCCCCCTCGTCGAGCTCATGCCGGGTTTCGCGCGTAGCCTCGGCGTCCTCGACGCGACGATGACGCACGCGGGTTACACGCTCGAGCGCGCGGACGGCACGGCGCTCGACACCTCGCGCGGCGCGATCGAACAGGGTGTGCGCGAAGGCGACCTGCTGACCCTCTCGCGCGGCGGCCTGCTCGCGCAGCCGCGCGTCTACGACGACATCGTCGAAGCCGTGCTGGATGCCACGGCGGAGCAGCACCGCCCGTGGACCCCGCAGGACAACGCCCGCACCGCACTCGCCGCGAGCCTCACCCTGCTCGGCATCTGCGCCGTGCTCCTCGTCGCCGCCGGCCCCTCGCTCGGCGTCGGCGCGTTCGTCGCGGGCGGCGGCGCGATCGTCCTCCTCGCCGTCGCCGCCGCGGTCGGACGGCTCGGCCAGGCCGAGGCGGGCCAGGGCCTCGCGCTCGCGGCCGCCGTCTTCGGCGGGGTCGCGGGCTACCTCGCCGTGCCCGCCGGTTCCGCGCTCTGGGGGTGGCCGCTGGCCGCCGCCGGTCTCGGCGCCGCGATCGTGGGGGCTGCCGCGCTCGCCCTCACTCCCCAGCGACCCGAGTACCAGCTGATCCCGATCGCGGTGGGTGGGGCCGTCGGCGTCATGGCTCTGTTCGCCGCGCTCTTCCCCGGCGCCGCCGTCGCCTCCTACGCGCTGGGGATCGCCATCGTCGTGACCGTCGGCAACGGGCTTCCGTGGCTCGCGATGAGCTCCACTCGGATCCGCGTGATCTCTCCGCAGAGCGACGCCGACGTGTTCGCCGCCCCCACGCCGATCGATGCGGATGACGTCCGCGCCCGCGCGGCGGCGGGACACCGCATCCTTCTCTCCGTCCGCATCGCGACCGGCATCGCCGCCCTCGCGGCGACGCCTATCGTGGCGGGGGCGAATGCCGCGGGCGCGGCCCTGTGCGCGCTCGCCTTCGTCGGGATGATGTTCCCGTCGCGGCAGAGCTTCGCGCGCAGCAACGTCCTCGCGCTTCTCTCCCTCGGCACCCTCGGGCTCGCGGCGACGGGCGTGACCGTCTCCCTCGCGCAGCCCGAGCTGCGCGTGCCGCTGCTGATCGTCCTCATCGCCGTGACCGCGATCGTCGTCACCGTGACCCTGCTCGCACCGCGCGCCCGGGCCCGTCTCGGTCGCCTCGCCGATACGGCGGAGGTCGTGACCATCGCTCTGCTGCTGCCGCTGGGCGTCATCGCCGCCGGCTGGGCCTGACCTCCATGGCGACCAAGAACGACCTGATCGAGGCGCAGAGCTTCTCGCGCCGACGCCTGCTGACGGCGTTCGTCAGCGGCGCCCCCGGCGGCAAGGAGCTCGAACCCGCGGCTCCTCTGCGCGCGGTCTTCACGGCGATCGCGCTCGCCGCCGCCGTGATCCTCGTCGGCGTGTTCTGGGGGATCATCAGCCCAGGACTCCCCAAGGGATGGGACAACGGACGCCTCGTGCTCGTCTCGGACACGGGCGCCCGCTACGTCACGATCGACGGCAAGCTCCACCCCGTCATCAACACCGCGAGCGCGCGCCTCTTGATTCCCTCGGACGACTTCGCCATCATCACGACCGACCAGCAGACACTCTCGGGCATCGCGCTCGCCTCTCCGCTCGGCATCGTCGGCGCACCCGACGCACTGCCGACGCCGAGCGGTCTCGTGGACGACGGGTGGACCGCCTGTGTCGCGGGTTCGGGCGTCGACGTGCGCATCGGCGCGGATGCCGCGGCCACGGCATCCACCGGCGCCGCCGTCGTGTCGTCGGAGGGGCGCCTGTACGTCGTCGCGGCGGGCCAGCGGTTCGAGGTGACCGCGAAGCAGAGCGATGCGGTTCTCCGCGCCGTCGGCCTCGGCGCCGTGGACCCCACCCCGGTGTCGGCACCCTGGTTGAACCTCTTCACGCCGGGGACGACCCTCGCGCCCCTCACGATCTCTGGCGCGGGTTCTCCGCTCGACGGCACCGACCTCACGGCGGGTCAGGTCGTGCACATCGACGGCAACGCCGCCGACGAGCTGTTCGTGGTCCGCGAGGGCCGCACGCTCTCGCCCCTCACGCCGCTCGCGTGGCAGCTCTATCAGCTCGGCAGCGGCCTCGGTGCCGACGCGGTCCTCAACGTCACTGCGGCGCAGGTCGCGGGCCTGCCCACCGGCGACCCCGTGGGGAGCGCCGACTGGCCGAAAGATGCGTTCACCCCCCTGGCCGATGACACCCGGCCGTGCGCTCTGCTCGTTCGCGACGGGGACGGGGCCCGCACGACGCTCGCCGAGCAGCCGACGGATGCCGAGGCATCCGCGGGGGTGCGTGTGGAGGCGGGGCACGGCGCCCTCGTCCGTGCCGGCGGCCGTGGCACGCAGGCGGCGTCGCTGCTCACACTCATCGATGCCACGGGCACCGCGTACGCCCTGCCCGGCGCGACCGCCGAGACCGTCAAGCGCCTCGGGTACACGACCGGGGACATCGGCACAGCGGATCAGGCATGGATCGCGCTCCTGCGCACCGGGCCCGCGCTCACGGAGGAGGCCGCCGGACAGACCCCCTCCGGCGGTGGCGGATGAGACGCGCGGGCGCTGCGGCGCTCGTCGTGTCCGCCCTGCTGGGCGCGGCGCTGGCGCTCGCCCCGGGCGGTGTCGCTGCCGCGACCGGGGCGACCGCGGCGCGGGAGGTGCCGTCCGCGCTCTCCTCCGAGGAATGCACCGCATCGACGTGGATCTCCGACGCGCCATCGGCGTTCCGCATGCTGCAGAGCGAGAACGCGTGGACCCGCTCGCGCGGATCGAAGATCGTCGTCGCGGTCGTCGACTCGGGCGTCGCGGCGACGGGCCCCCACTTCACCGACGCTCTGGTCGCCGGAGCGGACCTCGTCGGTGACGGCGCCGGCGCGACCACCGACCTCGACGGGCACGGCACGGCGCTCGCCGGTCAGATCGCCGCCCGGAGCGTACCGAAGTCGGGCGTCGTCGGTCTCGCTCCGCGCGCACAGATCATGCCCGTGCGGGTGTACGCCGGGACGTCCGAAGCGCACGTGCAGGCGGGCATCGGTCCGCGCGCGGATCGCGTCGCGCAGGGCATCCGATACGCCGCCGACCACGGTGCGCGCATCATCCTCGTCGGGATCACGACCGACGCACCGGACGCCGCGCTGACGGATGCCGTCGCGGCGGCGACCGCCCAGGGGAGCCTCGTCATCGCCAGCGCGGGCAGCCGCGCGCACGAGCTGTCCATCGACCAGAACGAGGACGACGGCGCGCGGTACCCCGCCGGAGCACCCGGTGCCCTCGGGGTCGCGGCGACCGACGCCGACGGCGTCGTGACAGCCGCCAGCATCCAGGGGCCGCACGTGAGCCTCAGTGCGCCCGGCTCCGATATCTTGACGGCCTCGGCAGCCGGCGCCGACTGTCGTTTCGCGACCGATCCGAGTCCCGCGTTCGCTGCCGCCTACGTCGCGGCGGCCGCCGCCCTCGTCGCCGCCGCCCACCCGGGTGAATCGCCCGCGCAGTGGGCGTACCGCCTCGAGGCCACGGCGGTGCGCGCCGACCCCGACAGTCGTGACGATGCGAGCGGGTGGGGCCTCGTGCAGCCGTACGACGCGATGATCCTGGTGCCGGGCGCGGGTGTGCGCGGGCCGGACAGCCCGTTCCCGTCCGAGGCATCCGTCGCCCCCGTCTCTCCGTCGGCATCGCCGGCGGTCGTCGAGCACCGGGACCCGGCGAACGGCACCGCGCTCGTGCTGGGCGTGTTGGGCGGCGTCGCTGCGGCGGTGGTGTTGGGCGTCGCGGGCACGGTCGGGGTGTTCCGACGGCGGAGGGCGGAGCCGACGGCGCCGGAG
>QFPD01000166.1 GCA_003248845.1 Microbacterium sp.
GAAAGTCGGGCGGTGGACGAACGCACCTTCAGGGATGCGAAAACCGAGCGCTGAATCCGCCATAATGGGGTGTGTGACGACGACTCCTGCCACCTATTCCCAGGCCTTGCGATCCGTGAAGCGACCGGATCCGGTGGCCGTCGGCACCATCGTGTGGCTCGGCAGCGAAGTCATGTTCTTCGCGGGTCTGTTCGCGATCTACTTCACGCTGCGCAATGCCTCCCCCGACCTGTGGGCGGAGGAGACCCAGGTCCTCAACGTGCCGTTCGCGGCCGTCAACACCGTGATCCTGGTGCTCTCCTCGTTCACGGCACAGGCCGGCGTCTTCGCGGCAGAGCGATTCCAGCCCTACCGCAAGGGGTCGTTCTGGCAGTTCCGCCAGTGGGGAATGGTGGAGTGGTTCTTCCTCTCCTTCCTCATGGGCGCCGTGTTCGTGTCCGGGCAGGTGTGGGAGTACGCCACCCTCGTCGCTGAGGGCCTCCCGATCAGCGCCAACTCGTACGCATCGGCCTTCTACCTGACGACGGGCTTCCACGCTCTGCACGTCACGGGCGGTCTGATCGCATTCCTCCTCGTCATCGGCCGCGCCTTCGCGGTCAAGAACTTCGGACGCAAGGAGATGACCTCGGCCATCGTCGTGTCGTACTACTGGCACTTCGTCGATGTCGTCTGGATCGTCCTGTTCTTCGTCATCTACGTCGTCAAGTAAGAGCGGAGCAGACGCAACCCATGTCTTCGAAGTCCCCGCGCCAGAAGTCCGGCCGCCGCAGCAAGTGGGCAGCGGCCGCGCTCATCGGCATCGGCCTCCTCGCCACCGGCGGCGTCTACGCCGGCGCCTCGGCCGCGATGGCCGCGACCGAGCCCACCTCGGCATCCACCACGCTCACCGTCGAAGACGGCAAGAAGCTCTTCCAGGCCAATTGCGCCACGTGCCACGGCCTGAACCTCGAGGGCACCGCGGATGGGCCCTCGCTGTACGGTGTCGGTGAGCTCGCTGTCGAGTTCCAGATGTCGACAGGTCGGATGCCGCTGCAGATGCAGGGACCGCAGGCGCCGCAGAAGCCCGTGCAGTTCACCGAGGACCAGATCCTCGCGATCTCGTCGTGGGTGCAGTCGACCTCTCCGGGCCCGGAGTTCCCCGACGCGAAGACGCTCGACGGCCAGGGCGACGTCGCCAACGGCGCGGAGCTCTTCCGCATCAACTGTGCGATGTGCCACAACGTCGCCGCGGCGGGCGGTGCACTCACCGAAGGCAAGTACGCTCCCGCGCTCACGTCGACGAGTGCCCTGCACATGTATGCCGCGATGGTCACGGGCCCGCAGAACATGCCCGTGTTCAACAACATGACCCTCACCACGGAAGAGAAGCGCGACATCATCTCGTCGCTGCTGTTCATCCAGGAGAACGAGTCCGCCGGCGGCCTGAACCTCGGCTCGCTCGGCCCCGTCTCCGAGGGCCTGTTCATCTGGATCTTCGGCATCGGCAGCCTCATCGGGCTGACCGTGTGGATCACGGCCAAGTCGAACTGATCCCGAGAACGTGCACGACAACGGAATTGACGTAGGAAACGGACCCACCATGGCACACGAGGAAGACGCGCTCGAGCACGAGAGGGCTTCGTGGAAGCCCTCCCCGGGGCTCGCCGTCGCCGTTCCCGATCCCGTGCAGAACCCCGGCCTCCCGCCGCACCGTGAGCGCGTGACCGACAAGGACCCGGCCGCCATGAAGCGCGCCGTCCGCACGGTCTACACGCTGTTCTACCTCTCGCTCGCGGGCAGCATCTGGGCGATCGCCGCCTACATGCTCTTCCCGATCGAGAGCGGCCGGATCATCGACATCCGCCATAACAACCTCTTCATCGGCCTCGGCATCGCGCTCGCGCTGCTCGCGATCGGCATCGGTGCCATCCACTGGTCCAAGGCGGTGATGAGCGACAAGGAGTTCATCGAACCCCGACACGCGACGCGTGGTCGCGACGTGACTCGCGAGGCCGCCGTGCAGGCGTTCCGCGACGCCAACGAGGAGTCGGGCTTCGGTCGCCGCACCGCCATCCGCGGGTCGCTGATCGCGGCGCTCGTCGCCTCGATCCTCCCCGGAATCACGCTCTTTCGCGGCCTCGCGCCGGAATCGAGCGCCGCGAATCCCATCGCCGGCGACCCGGTGGCGCTCCTCAGCCACACGATGTGGAAGAAGGGTATGCGTCTGGCGCACGACCCGAGCGGCGAACCGATCCGCGCCGCGGACCTCACGCTCGGCTCCGCTGTCCACGTCATCCCGGAAGAGCTCGCGAGCCTCAGCCACCACGACGGCTACCTCGAGGAAAAGGCGAAGGCCATCGTCCTCCTCATGCGTCTGCTCCCCGAGCAGCTGCCCGCCGAGCACAACAAGCTCGAGTGGTCATACAACGGCATCGTCGCGTACTCCAAGGTGTGCACGCACGTCGGATGCCCCGTGGCCCTCTACGAGCAGCAGACGCACCACCTGCTGTGCCCCTGCCACCAGTCCCAGTTCGATGTCTCCCGCTCCGCAGCGGTCATCTTCGGCCCGGCCGCGCGGCCGCTGCCGCAGCTGCCCATCACGGTCGATGACGAGGGCTACCTCGTCGCGCAGAGCGACTTCACCGAACCCGTCGGCCCGAGCTTCTGGGAGCGTCATTGAGCACCGCGACCGTCACTGAGACCCCCTCGTCCACCGATAGGCGCGACGAGAAGCCGCTCGGCGGCCGCTTCGTCGCGGGTGCGGCGAACTACATCGATGAGCGCACGAGCCTGTCCGGCATGGTCAAGGAGCTCGGGCGCAAGATCTTCCCCGACCACTGGTCGTTCATGCTCGGCGAGATCGCCCTGTGGAGCTTCGTCGCCGTCCTGCTGTCGGGCACGTTCCTGACGTTCTTCTTCCAGGCATCCATGGTGGAGACCCACTACGCCGGCGCCTACCTGCCGCTGCGCGGTGTGGAGATGTCGGCAGCCCTCGACTCGACGCTGCGGATCTCGTTCGACATCCGCGGAGGCCTGCTCGTCCGGCAGATCCACCACTGGGCAGCGCTCGTGTTCGTCGCGGGCATCGGCGTGCACATGCTGCGCGTGTTCTTCACCGGAGCGTTCCGCAAGCCGCGTGAGCTCAACTGGGTGATCGGCTTCGTGCTGTTCATCCTCGCGATGGCGGAGGGCTTCACGGGCTACTCGCTCCCCGACGACCTGCTCTCAGGCAACGGCCTCCGCATCATCGACGGCATGATCAAGGGCATTCCGCTCATCGGAACGTGGACCTCGTTCCTGCTCTTCGGCGGCGAGTTCCCCGGGACTCAGATCGTCGGGCGCCTCTACACTCTGCACATCCTGCTGCTGCCGGCGATCCTCGTCGCGCTCCTCGTACTGCACCTCATGCTGATGATCGTCAACAAGCACACCCAGTTCGCCGGCCCGGGCCGCACGAACAGCAACGTCGTCGGGTTCCCGATGATGCCGGTGTACATGTCGAAGATGGGTGGCTTCTTCTTCATCACGTTCGGTGTGATCGTTCTGATCGCCTCGCTCTTCACGATAAACCCGATCTGGAACTACGGACCGTACGACCCCTCCCCCGTCTCGGCGGGTACGCAGTCCGACTGGTACATCGGCTTCGCCGACGGCGCCCTGCGTCTCGTGCCGCCGCACCTCGAGTTCGTGCTGTGGGACCGCACCTGGTCGTTCAACATCCTGATTCCGCTCGGCGTCATCGGCATCTTCATCGTGCTCGTGCTGATCTACCCCTTCATCGAGGCGTGGATCACGGGCGACAAGCGAGAGCACCACATCGCACAGCGTCCGCGCCACGCGCCGACGCGGACGGCGATCGGCGTCGCCGGCGTGATCTTCTACGCGGTGCTGTGGGCCGCGGCGTCGTCGGACATCATCGCCACGCACTTCCACCTCACGATGGAAGGCGTCATCCACACGCTGCAGGCGCTCCTGATCCTGGGGCCGATCGCCGGGTACTTCATCGCGAAGCGCATCGCACTCGCGCTCCAGAAGAAGGACCGCGAGATCGCGCTGCACGGCTACGAGTCCGGTCGCATCGTGCGTCTGCCCGGCGGTGAGTTCATCGAGGTGCACCAGCCTGTCGACGCCTACGAGCGCGTCAAGCTGGTCGACTTCGAAACGAACGCTCCCCTCGTGGTGCGCCCGAACGACCAGGGACGCATCCCCTGGCACGAGAACTTCCGCGCATCGCTGTCGCGCTGGTTCTTCGAGGACCGGCTCGTGCCCGTCACGCAGACGGAGATCGAGGCGGCCGAGGCGCACGCCCACCACGAGCTCGCACACGACGAGCACGCGGAGCAGGCGGAGATCGAGGACGGCAAGGCGCACTGACGCGAAGCCTGTCCGAAAAGCGGCGGGAGTTGACCGACAGGTCGACTCCCGCCGCTTCGTCGTGCGCGTAGCGTCAAGGCATGACCAGCGCCGAGGCGACCATCGCCTACTTCTTAGTGAAACTCGACCACGAAACGGACCCCTCCGACGTCTACGCCGCACAGCAGGCCGGTGAGCGATTCGTCCTCGTCGACGTCCGCAGCGAGGATGCCTGGAACCAGGGCCACGCCCAGGGCGCGATCCACATGCCCTACCGCGACATCGCCATCCGTGCTCCGAAAGAGCTGGATCCCACGGTGCCCATCGTGGTGTACTGCTGGAGCCCGGGCTGCAATGCCGGGGCGAAAGGAGCCCTCGAATTCGCTCGGGCGGGCTTCGCCGTCCGCGAGATGATCGGGGGCTTCGAGTACTGGGCGCGGGAAGGGCTGCCGGTGGAGGCGGCATCCGGTCCGCTCCCCCGCCGCTTCGACCCGCTCGTGATGTACGTGCGCTGAGCCGTTCCCCATCGCGCTGTCACCCGGCGAGCGTGACATCCTCCATGAAGCGCGCGGCCGCCGCCCCTGCGAACATCACCGCACCGGGCACGGTTACCGCCGCCGCGTCGACGACATCAGCGATGACGGCGGTGACGTTGTCTCGCGAACCGGCCTGTAGAGCGAGCGCCACGAGGTGCTCTGCTACCACCTGCGGCTCAGCGTTCCCGGCAACCACGTCGGCGATGGCATCGTCGGGCAGGTAGTCGCTGACACCGTCACTGCAGATCATCCAGCGATCCCCCACCACCGGCGTCGAAGCGGCGACGTGAACGAGGTCGCGCTCACCGCCCCGGAGCGATGCCGTGATGATGTTGCGCTGCGGATGCATCATGGCATCTTCGGGGCGCACGACTCCTCGCTCTACGAGAACCTGAACATAGGAGTCGTCGCGCGTCTGCCGGGTCAAGCGTCCCTCTCTGAGCAGGTATGCGCGCGAGTCGCCGGTGTGCGCGAGGAGAAGCTCGCCGTCGAACGACAGCCACAGCGTCGTCAGCGTCGTCGCCATGCCGGCGAGGGAAGGGTCCCGTCGGACGTGAGCGCCCAGATCC
>QFPD01000399.1 GCA_003248845.1 Microbacterium sp.
CGAAGCGCTCCTGCACTCCTACGCCGGGCGACCCTCGGCGCTGACCGAGGTGCCGAGGTTCGCGCAGCACGCGGGCGGGGCGCGCATCTTCCTCAAGCGCGAGGACCTCAACCACACGGGCTCCCACAAGATCAACAATGTGATCGGGCAGGCGCTCCTCACGAAGCGTCTCGGCAAGACCCGCGTCATCGCCGAGACCGGCGCCGGCCAGCACGGTGTCGCGACCGCGACGGCGGCGGCTCTGTTCGGCTTCGACTGCACGGTCTACATGGGCGAGGTCGACACCGAGCGGCAGGCGCTCAACGTCGCACGCATGCGTCTGCTCGGCGCCGAGGTCGTGCCCGTGACGACCGGGTCGCGAACGCTCAAGGACGCGATCAACGAGGCGTACCGCGACTGGGTAGCCTCGGTCGAGACGACGAACTACATCTTCGGCACGGCGGCCGGGCCGCACCCGTTCCCCGCGATGGTGCGCGACTTCCAGAAGATCATCTCCGAGGAGGCACGCGCGCAGCTTCTCGACGAGACGGGGCGACTGCCGGATGCCGTCGTCGCCTGTGTCGGCGGCGGCTCCAATGCGATCGGCATGTTCGACGCTTTCCTCGATGACGCCGACGTACGCCTGTACGGGGTGGAGGCGGCCGGCGACGGCGTGGATACGGAGAAGCACGCGGCTTCCATCGAACGCGGGCGACCAGGCGTGCTGCACGGGGCTCGAACGTTCGTCCTGCAGGACGAGGACGGACAGACGGTCGAGTCGCATTCGATCTCGGCCGGTCTCGACTATCCGGGCGTCGGTCCCGAGCACTCCTGGCTTGCCTCGATCGGTCGCGCCGACTACATCCCCGCGACCGACACCGAGGCGATGGAGGCGCTCCGTCTGCTCAGCCGCACGGAGGGCATCATCCCCGCGATCGAGTCGGCGCATGCCCTCGCGGGTGCGCTGCGGCTCGGGCGGGAGCTCGGGCCGGACGCGATCATCGCCGTGAGCCTCTCCGGACGCGGCGACAAGGACATGGACACCGCGGCCCGTTGGTTCGGACTATACGACGAGGGCGCGAGCCCGGTCGAAGAGCCCGCCGCCACCGACGGCGCCAAGGGGGAGGGGACCGAACTGTGAGTCGGGTCACGGATGCCATCGACGCGGCTCACGCGGATGGACGCGGCGCCTTCGTCGGGTACCTCCCGATCGGCTACCCCGACCTCGATACCTCGGTCGAGGCCGCCGTCGCTCTCGCAGAGGCCGGCGCCGACGTCCTCGAGCTGGGACCGCCGTACTCCGACCCGGTCATGGACGGTCCCGTCATCCAAGAGGCGACCGGTGCTGCCCTGGCCGCCGGGTTCCGGCTGCGCGACACCTTCACCGCGGTGCGCGCGATCGCCGAGCGCACCGACGTGCCGATCCTCGTCATGACGTACTGGAATCCCGT
>QFPD01000167.1 GCA_003248845.1 Microbacterium sp.
GAAGGCGGGGAAGACGAAAAGCCACGGGCGCGTAACCGCCGCCGCCGTGCCGTCGGACAGGAGCGTTCCGAGCGACACGTCGGGCTTCTGGATGCCGAAGCCGAAGTAGCTCAGCGACGTCTCTGCCATGATCGCCGAGACGACACCGAGTGTCGCATCGATGATGAGGAGCGATGCCATGTTCGGGATGATGTGACGGCTGAGGATGGTGTGCGTCGGCATCCCCATGTACCGCGCCGCGCGCACGAAGTCACGGTTGCGGAGGGACCTCGTCTGCGACCGCACCACCTGCGCCATGATCATCCAGCTGAACAGGGCGATGTAGAACATCAGCACGACCCAGGACAGACCCTTGATGAGCGGGCTCAACAGGATGAACAGGAAGAACGCCGGGATCACGAGGAGCAGCAGGATGATCCACTGCACGATCCGATCGAACCATCCACCGATGTAGCCCGACGCCGACCCGACGATCGCGGCGATGAGCGTCGCCGTCGGGCCGGCCACGAGACCGATGATGAGCGACTTCTGCAGGCCTGCGAGCGTCTGCGCGTAGATGTCCTGGCCGATCGAGTTGGTACCGAACCAGTGGATCATGGTCGGGCCCATGCCCATGTTGAGGACGTCGCGATCGGTGATCGACCACTGGTAGACGAGCGGCCCGATGAACGCCCAGACGATGATCAGCGCCACGATCGACGCGCCGATCCAGAACCGCGGCATCCGCTTCAAGCGCTGCCAGACCAGGCCCGAGCGCGACAGCGGGCGACGAGTCTTGGTGACTTCGCTGACGGCGTCGAGCGTGCCCTCCATCGCCTTCTCCTGCATGACCGACATGTCAGTTCCTCACTCTCGGGTCGAGTGCGGCGTAGAGCACTTCGGACAGCGTCGACGCGATGAGGTAGAGGACCGCCACGAACAGGGCCGAGCCGGCGACGGCGTTGATGTCGTTCTTCTGGATCGCCTCGATCTGGAACTGGCCCATTCCGCGCCAGCTGAAGACGATCTCGAGCATCGCGGACCCGGCGATGAGCGTGCCGAAGCTGTACGCGAAGAACGTCGACATGGGGATGAGCGCGAGGCGCACTCCGTGACGGAACAACGCCTTCGACCGCGGCAGCCCCTTCGCCCGCGCCGTGCGGATGTAGTCCGCGCCCAGCACATCGAGCATGACATTGCGCTGGTAGCGCGAGAACCCGGCGGCGCCGATCATCGCGAGCGCGATCGTCGGCAGCAGCAGGTGCACCGCGCGGTCGAGCGCCAGATCCCACCAGCTCCCCGAGATGCCGGCGGTGTACTCCCCCGTGAAGGTGATCACCTGCGAGCCGACGAGGTTGTTGAACTGCGTCGCGAGGATCATCAGCAGCACGCCGATGACGAAGGTCGGCGTCGCGATGACCACGAACGAGGCGTACGTCACGATCTGGTCGCTCGCGCGGTACTGGCGCACGGCTCCCCAGACCCCGAGCAGCACGCCGATGACGGCGCCGAGCAGCGAACCGATGAGAAGCAGGCGCAAGCTCGTCCCCGAGCGGGCCGCGATCTCAGCCGTGACCTGCGCGCCGCCGACGGTGGTGCCCATGGAGAACTGCGTGAACAGCCCCACAAGCCAGTTCCACAGCCGCACGATGATCGGCACGTCCGGGTTCACGCCCATCGCATTCAGCGACGCGTCGATGGATGACTGCGGAGGGCGCGGATTGATGCCGTAGAACCGCGCGGCGGGATCGAGGGCGATGCTGGCCAGGACGTACGCCATGCACGTCGCGATCAGACTCAGGATCGCGTAGTTCAGGAAGCGCCGGATGACGTAGAGGGTCATCGAAGAGGGCTCGCGCAGACGGTCGGAGCGGAAGGATGGATCATCATTGTTCTTTCATCGAGGGCGACTCGAGCGGCCTTCGGTTCATCGACCTTAACTCGCTGAACGCTCTCCGACCGTCGTTGGCCGGGACTCTTTGCATGACCGTAACATTCCGTCACACGCATGCAAAATGCCCACTTCCAACCTGTGGATAGTTGCCAACCTGCGCTGTCGTCAGGCGACACTCAGAACGGATGCCGCAGCGGCGACGATGAGAACGCCCACTGCGACGAGGCCCAGAGCATCCCAGGCGCGCGTCAGGGCGCCTGCCCCCGAGGCGGGGGAATCCGACGCCTGCCAGGCGTCGCGCAGCTCACCGATATCGCGCATCCACGCGGGCACGCGGCTCGCTTCGCGGGCTGTCCGTGCTGCTCTTCCGGGCCTCCCGGCGACGGGGCCGCCATAAGCGACAAGCGTCGACCCGCCGGTCAGCGCGAACTGCAGCTGCCACCGCATCTCGATGTCGGACACGCGCGACCACGGGATCCACGTGCGCCGGAGGTAGTTCTGCACGAGCACCCCGTCGCGGTCGAAGGCGACATGCGGTGCGTAGAGCGCGACGTAGACACCCCAGACAGCGAGCAGGATCCACGGGGCGAGGCGCAGCATCTCGGGCAAGCCCGCGCGTATCGCGGCATCCACCAGCAGCCACAGCGCGACCACGCCGGACACGATCAGGATGACCGTGCCCGACGTGGGCCGCAGAACGCGCCGAGCGGGCGCACCGGCTGCGCCGTGACGGCGACGGGCGAGGGACACGCTCAGAGGCCTCCCGCGGCTCCGCCGCCGAGGGTGATGCTCGCGCCCGGGATCGCATCGAGCAGACGCCTCGTGTACTCCTGTGCGGGGTTCGCGAAGATCTCGTCGACGCTTCCCTGCTCCACGACCTTGCCGCGCTCCATGACGCAGACGAGGTCGGCCACCACGCGAACGACGGCGAGGTCGTGCGTGATGAACAGGTAGGTGAGACCGAGCTCGGACTGCAGCTCGGCGAGGAGCTTCAGGATCTGATCCTGCACGAGCACGTCGAGCGCCGAGACCGCCTCGTCGAGGACCACGATGTCGGGCTTGAGTGCGAGCGCCCGCGCGATCGCGACGCGCTGGCGCTGTCCACCGGACAGCTCGTTCGCGTAGCGCGAGGCGAGGCTCTGCGGGAGGGACACCTGGTCGAGCAGCTCGCGCACGCGCTCGCGTCGCGAGGCGGGCGTGCCGACCTTATGGATCTCGAGGGGCTCCGCGATCGTGTTCTCGATGTTGCGGAGCGGATCGAGCGAGCCGTACGGGTCCTGGAACACGGGCTGCATACGCCGACGCAGCGCGAAGATCTCCCTGCGGGAGAGCTTCGCGGTATCGACGCCGTCGATCTCGATCGCGCCCGACGTCGGATCTTCGAGCTTCAGCACCATCTTCGCGACGGTCGACTTGCCCGAGCCCGATTCGCCGACCAGGGCGAGCGTCTTGCCGCGCGGGATGTCGAACGATACGGCATCCACGGCTCGGAACGGCTCGCTGCGGAAGCTGCCCTGACGGATCTTGTAGTCCTTCGTCAGGTCGCGCACGCGCAGCGTCGGCGTCGCGTCGGCGATGTCGGAGGCCGTCTTGACGCCCCGATTCTCCACGACCGCCTGGATGCGCTGCGACGCGATCGAGGGGGCAGCGGCGACCAGGCGCTGCGTATACGGGTGCTGCGGGTTCTCCAGGATGAGCCGGCTCGGGCCCGCCTCGACGATCTCGCCGTCCTTCATGACGATGATCCGCTCCGCGCGCTCGGCCGCGAGGCCCAAGTCGTGCGTGATGAGGAGCACCGAGGTGCCCTTCTCCCGCGTGAGGCTGGCCATGTGATCGAGGATGACGCGCTGCACCGTGACATCCAGAGCCGAGGTCGGCTCATCGGCGATCAGCAGCTTCGGGTCGGCCGCAAGACCGATGCCGATGAGGGCGCGCTGACGCATACCGCCGGAGAACTGGTGCGGGTACTGGTGCATGCGCTTGTCGGCATCGGCCAGACCCGCCTGCTTGAGCACCTCGATCGCTCGCGCCTCGATCTCCTTCTTACCGGACGCGATGCCGTTGGCCCGCACGGCCTCCTTCACCTGGAAGCCGATCGACCACACCGGGTTGAGGTTCGACATCGGATCCTGGGGCACATAGCCGATCTCGCGCCCGCGGATGTCCTCCATCTGCGCCCGGTTGTAGAGGGTGAGGTCCTCGGCGCCGAGCATGATGGTGCCCGATGTGACGTGGCCGGTCCCGGGCAGCAGGTGGATGAGGGCGGATGCCGTCGTCGACTTGCCCGATCCCGACTCCCCCACGATGGCGAGCGTCTCGCCGGGGAAGATGTCGAAGCTGACGCCGTTCTCGGATCGAGGGCGTCGCGGATGAGCTCGCCCAGAAGGATGAAGGCCAACACCGTCACCGTCAGGATGATCGACGGGTAGATGAGAGCCATCGGAGCCACGCGCAGAGACTGCTGCGCCTGCGCGATGTCATTGCCCCACGACATGACGTTGCCGCCGAGCCCGACGCCCAGGAACGCGAGGGTCGCTTCCGCCACGATCGCCGCGGCGAGCGAAATCGTCGTGACGACGAGCAGCGGCGCGATCGCATTGGGGACGACGTGCGAGAGCAGGGTGCCGAAGCGCGACTTTCCCAGGGCCCGCGACGCGGTGACGAAGTCCGCCTGCCGCACACGCAGGACCTCGGCGCGCATGACGCGGGCGGTGGATGCCCAGGCGAAGCCGCCGATCGCGAACGCGAGAGTGAATACGTTGCGATTGGCGGAGAAGACGCTCATCACGACGATCGCCGCGAGGATGTACGGGATCGAGAAGAAGATGTCGCCGATCCGCGAGAGCAGCGAGTCGAGCCAGCCCCCGTAGAAGCCGGCGAACGCGCCCATGACGAGACCGATCACGGTCCCGATGATCGTCGCGATGAGACCGACCGAGAGCGACGTGCGCGCACCCCACACCATGCGTGCCCAGACATCGCAGCCGAGGAACGTGAATCCGAGCGGATGCCCGTCAGTGGGACCTCCGTTGCTGTTGCCCAGCTGACAGTCGTTGTTCGGCGGCACCTGCGTGAACAGCGTGGGCCAGATCGCCATCAGCAGCACGATGGCGACGACGAGGAGGCTGAGCCAGAAGACGGGGCGGCGGCGAAGATCGCGCCACGCGTCGGTCCAGAGATTGCTGGGCTTCTCGTCGACGCGCACGGCGTCGACGACGAGAGTCGTCGTCGACGCGGGGGCGACGTAGTGGTTCACCCCCGCAGGGCCACCGGAGTTGTGGAGATCACTTGACATAGCGGATCCTCGGGTCGAGCAGCCCGTAGAGCAGATCTACGAGCAGGTTGACGAGCACATAGATGATCACGAACACCGTGACGAACGAGACGACCGTGGGGCCCTCGTGCTTCTGCACGGCGTGGAAGAGGGTATTGCCGACGCCGGGCACGTTGAAGATGCCCTCGGTGACGGTCGCGCCGACCAGCAGCACGCCGAAGTTCGTCGCGGAGTTCGTGATGACGGGAATGAGCGAGTTGCGCAGCACGTGCACGGGGATGACCCGCGAGCGGGACAGGCCCTTGCCGTACGCGGTGCGCACCCAGTCCTGGTTGAGGGTGTCGATGACCGACGAGCGCATAAGCCGCATGCTGGTCGCGTAGAGGCTGAGGCCGAGGACGATCGCCGGCAGCCACAGGTCGCCCCAGTCGTTCTGCGCGCCCACCGTGGGCTTGAACCAGCCCCACTGGATCGCGAGGAAGTACTGCGCGAGGAAGCTCAGCACGAAGATGGGCAGCGCCACGAAGATGAGTGCGACGACGAGTGACGTGTTGTCGAAGAGCTTGCCCTTACGCAGCGCCGAGATGGTGCCGATGATGATCGCCAGAGTGAACTCGATCGCGATCGCCATGACCGCGAGGCGGCCCGTGACCGGGAGCGTCCGGGCGAGCACGTCATTGACGGACTGACCGGAGAAGGTCACGCCCAGGTTTCCCTGGAAGATGCCGGTGATGTAGTAGAAGTACTGCACGAAGAACGGCTCGTCGAGGTGATACTGCGCACGCAGCTGAGCGACCACCGCGGGGTTCGGAGTCTTGTCGCCGAACAGGGCGATGATCGGATCTCCGGGTAGTGCGAAGACCATGAAGTAGATGAGCAGAGTGGCCCCGAAGAACACGGGGATCACCTGCAACAGGCGTCTGAGGATGTAACCGAGCATCCCTCTCCTTCAGATGTGGGGCGCGGCGCGTCGGGCACGGCCGGAAACCCGCTAGAAGCATCGTGCCGCGCAAACGGCGCGGACGCGAGAGCCAGATGGACATACCGTGGGGCGGTGACTCGGTGTCACCGCCCCACGGATGATCAGGGAATGATCGGATTACTTGGTGATGAGGTAGTACAGGGGCACCGAGTTCCAACCGAACTCGACGTTCTGCACACCCTCGGCGATACCGCCGGTGACGTTCGAGTACCACAGCGGCGTCGCCGGAAGATCCTTCAGCAGGATCGACTGAGCCTTCTGGAAGTCCTCGTTGGCGGTCGCCGAGTCGGTGGCCGAGATGCCATCGGACAGCAGCTTGTCGAAGTCGGGGTTCGAGTAGTCACCGTCGTTCGAGCCGGCGTTGGTCGCGTAGAGCGGGCCGAGGAAGTTGTACAGACCCGGGTAGTCGGCTTGCCAACCGGTGCGGAAGGCGGTCTGGATCGTGCGACCCGTGACCTCCTTGCGCAGCGACGCGAAGTCGGCGAACGGAGCACCGGACGCATCGATCCCCAGCGTGTTCTTGATCGAGTTCGTCACCGCGTCGACCCACGTCTGGTGGCCGCCGTCGGCGTTGTAGGCAATCTGGAACGAGCCCGACCACGGCGAGATGGCGTCGGCCTGCGCCCACAGCTTCTTCGCCTCGTCGGGGTTGTACGCGAGCACGTCGGCGCCCTCGAGCTTGTCCGACCAGCCGTCGATGACGGGAGACGTGAAGTCGCTCGCCGGAGTGCGCGTTCCGTTGAAGACGACCTTCGTGATCTCCTCGCGGTTGATCGACATCGAGATCGCCTGGCGGCGCAGCTGACCCTCTTCACCCGAGAAGTGCGCGAGGCGCGACGGGATGGTGAAGGACTGGAAGACGGCCGCGGGCTGGTTGACCGCACGGTCACCGAGCTCCGACTCGAAGGTCGCGAGCGCGGACGGCGGAACGCCGTCGATGACGTCGACCTCACCCGAGAGCAGGTCGGCGTACGCGGCATCCTGCGTCGCGTAGAAGACGATGTCCAGGCCCGCGTTGTGCGCTGCACGGCCGCCCTGGTAGTCGTCGTTCTTCACGAGCGAGATCTGCACGTTGTGCTCCCACGCGTCGGCAGAGGCGATCTTGTAGGGACCGTTGCCGATGGGGTTCTGACCGAACGCATCCATGTCCTCGAACGCGGCGTCCGGGAGCGGGTAGAACGCGGAGTAACCGAGACGCAGCGCGAAGTCGGATGCCGGCTTGTTGAGCGCGATCGTGAAGGTGTAGTCGTCGACTTCCTTCAGACCCGTGAGGTCGGAGTCCTCGTCGTAGCTGAAGCCCTCGATGTCCTCGAAGAAGTAGCTGTTCAGCTGGGCGTTGGACAGCTTCGCGCCGTAGTTCCACGCCTCGATGAAGTTGTGGGCCCGCACCTCGGTGCCGTCCGTGAACTTCTGGCCCTTCTTGAGCTTGACCGTGAGGTTCTGCGCGTCGTCGACGGTGATCGACTCGGCCATGTCGTTCTGCGGCGCACCCTTGGCGTCGTAGTAGACCAGACCCGCGAAGATCTCGTCCAGGATCTTGCCGCCACCAACCTCGTTGGTGTTGGTCGGGATCAGCGGGTTCTCGGGCTCGGAACCGTTCGTCTTGATGATGGCGGTGCTGTCGCCGCCTCCCGACGCGCTCGGCGAGCCGCTGCCACTGCCGGAGCAGCCCGCGAGGGCCAGTCCTCCGGCGACGAGCAGCGCGATGCCCGCGAGGGCGATCTTGTTGCGCTTCAACTTGTCCTCCTGTGCAAGGGTGAATCGCCCACGGCGTGCTGTGAGAACGCAGGGGCGGGAATAGGGAAACTGTAAGTAACGGATCACTCTTCGACAAATCAACCCAGGAAAACGTTACAGACCCTTAACTCAATCGATCGCAGATGTGGCAATCTGACAAGATGATCGCCGATCGTGGCCCATTCGGCCCTGCAGCACCCTCGGCATCCCCACCCCGTCTGCGCATGTCGCTCTGGTGGGAGATCGCGATCGTGCTCTGCCTGTCGGTGGGGCGCTCGGCCGTCTACTCGGTGCTGCAGCTCGTGCAGGCGCTCACGCGCGAGCAGGCGCTGGGCGATCAGTCGACGGCGCTCAACCCGGGCGCGGCCGCACAGGAGTTCTGGGACGTGCTCTACCAGTTCGTCGCGGCATTCTTCGGTTTCGCGCCGATCGCCCTCGCGATCTACCTGCTGTGGGAGCCGGGGCGGTCAGCCTTCCGGCGGATCGGCCTCGACTTCCGGCTGTTCGGAAGGGATCTGGGCGCCGGCATCCTGCTCGTCGTCGTCATCGGCGTACCGGGGCTGGGACTGTACGCCGCCGGGCGATCACTCGGGATCACGGTGCAGGTGGATGCCGCGCCGCTCGACGCCTCATGGTGGACGGTTCCGCTGCTGCTCATCGCGGCACTGCGCGCGGGGCTCACGGAAGAGGTCATCTTCATCGGGTACCTGTTCGACCGGTTGCGCCGGCTCGGGTGGGGCACGTGGGCGATCATCCTGTCGACGGCGGCGCTGCGCGGCGCGTACCACGCCTACCAGGGATTCGGCTCGATCGTCGGCAACATGGCGATGGGTGTGGTGTTCGGCTGGGTCTACCACCGCTGGGGGCGGGTCATGCCCCTCGTCATCGCCCACACCGTGATCGACGTGATCGCGTTCGTCGGCTACCCCCTCGCCGCCGCCTGGTGGCCGGGCCTTTTCTGACCCCTCCCTCGCGGTCAGCCCGCGTCCGTGCCGTTCGCCGAGACGGCATGCAGCGCGTGAAACGCGGGCTCGTGCGACGCGCTGCGTGCCGTCTCGGCGACGGGCGACGGGCACGCGGGACGATGTGGCGTGGCATTCATCGCCTCCTCCACAGGGCGAGGAACTGCGTGATACGGCGGGCGACCTGGGGATGACGCGCACGCGGGGCGACGATCTATCACGCTGGTCCGATGCACCCGACGATCATGGCCGCACCCTGCCCGATACCCCTCCTCATCGCGCACGACGCCGCCCCGACACGAAGACCGCGTGAGCTGAGCGGCCACCTGCAGCTACGACGGGGGGTCTACGTTCCCGTACAGAGCTGGCGTGCGCTCGCGCCCTGGGATCGCTACCTCGCCCGCGTGCACGCGGTCGCGGCGATCAGACCCGGGTCCGTCTTCTGTCTCGAATCGGCCGCGGCCCTGCACGGGCTGCCTGTGTTCGGCGAGCCACGGAACGTCCACGTCTTCGACCCCGCGGCCGCGCGATCGACGTCGTTCGGCGACATCGTCGTGCACACGAGCCAGACGCCGCGCACGGTCGGCCGCCTCGACCATCTCGACGTGGTCGACAGCGCCGACACCGTCGTCGATCTCGCCCGTGTTCTCCCTCCCGCGTTTGCCCTCGCGACGGTCGACGCGGCCATTGCGTCGGGCCACCCTGCACCTGTCGCGCTCGAGACGATCGTGGACCGGCTCTACGACGTCATCGTGGG
>QFPD01000168.1 GCA_003248845.1 Microbacterium sp.
GAGAGCGGCGAGGGCATCGGCGGAATGCGCCGTGCCGGTCGGGTTGTGCGGATTGCACAGGAGCACAGCCCTCGCGCCGGCCTGCAGCGCCGCCTCGATGCCGGCGAGGTCCATCTCCCATGCCGATCCCGTATCGCGCAGCGGGACGGGGACGGTGACGCAGCCCGCCTCCGCCGTGCAGATGGCGAACGGCGGGTACACCGGCGGCATGATGACGACTCCGTCGCCGGGCTCGGTGGTCGCGCGCAGGATCTCGACGACCCCCATCATGACGTCGGCCGTCGTTCGTACGCGTGCCGGGTCGACCACCCAGCCGAATCGACGCGCTGCGAACCCCGCGAACGCGGTGCGGATGCCGGGATCGGGCGGCGTGTAGCCCGTGTCGCCGCTCGCGACAGCGCCCGCGAGCACCTCTGTGATCGCGGGCGCAAGCGCGAAGTCCGTCTCCGCAACGAACATCGGCAGCACGTCCTCGGGATACGTCCGCCACTTCGTACTCGAACGGCGGCGCAGGGTCTCCAGGGGCAGTGCTTCCAATGGGGTGATGCTCACCACACCGAGCCTACCGGCGCTGTGCGCCCCTCTTCCCGGCGGACGGCGGGCCGACGTCAGATGGCGAAACCGAGAGCCCGCATCATGTCGCGGCCGTCGTCGGTGATGCGCTCGGGGCCCCACGGCGGCATCCAGACCCAGTTGATGCGGAAGCGCTCCACGACGTCGTCGAGAGCCTGGGCGGTCTGCTCCTCGAGGACATCGGTGAGCGGGCATCCGGCGGACGTCAGGGTCATGTGGATGACGAGGGCATCGTTCTCCTCGTCCCACGAGAGGTCGTAGATGAGACCGAGGTCGACGACGTTGATCCCGAGTTCGGGATCCATGACGTCCTTGAGAGCCTCGGTGACGTCGTCGTACTTCTCGGGACTGAGAGTGGCGGTCATGCGTCGATCCTAGGCTTCGACCACGTCGGACGGCTCGAGATAGCGGTCGTACCCCTCGTTCTCCAGACGCTCGGCCAGCTCCGGGCCGCCCTCTTCCGCGACGCGACCCTTGACGAGCACGTGCACGAAGTCGGGCTTGATGTAGCGGAGGATGCGTGTGTAGTGGGTGATCAGCAGTACGCCGAGGTCGGTCGACTCCTTCGCGCGGTTGACGCCCTCGGACACGATCTTCAGCGCGTCGACGTCGAGGCCCGAGTCGGTCTCGTCGAGCACCGCGATGGCGGGCTTGAGAAGCTCGAGCTGCAGGATCTCGTGACGCTTCTTCTCGCCGCCCGAGAAGCCCTCGTTGACGTTGCGGGCGGCGAACTTCGGGTCCATGCGGAGGTTCTTCATGGCCTCCTTGACGTCCTTCGTCCACGCGCGGATCGCGGGGGCTTCGCCCTCGATCGCGGTCTTCGCGGTGCGGAGGAAGTTCGTGACCGTGACGCCCGGGATCTCTACCGGGTACTGCATCGCGAGGAAAAGGCCCGCGCGGGCGCGCTCGTCGACCGACATCGCGAGGACGTCCTCGCCGTCGAGGGTGATCGTGCCCTGTGTCACCGTGTACTTGGGGTGACCGGCGATCGTGTATGCCAAGGTGGACTTGCCCGAGCCGTTGGGGCCCATGATCGCGTGGGTCTCGCCTGTGCGGACCGTGAGGTCGACACCGTTGAGGATGGGGGTGGTCCCCTCGTCGGTCTCGACCGTCACGTGCAGGTCGCGGATCTCGAGAACAGCCATGTCAGTTCCTTCTTCAGTTCACATCTTTGGTGACGGCCGGGTCGATGAGGATGTCGTCCCCATCGATCGTCACTTCGTACACGGGCACCGGCTCGTACGCCGGCAGGTTGAGGGGGCGGCCGGTGCGCAGCGAGAACGCCGAACCATGCGCCCAGCACTCGAGCGTGTCGCCTTCGACGAAGCCGTCGGAGAGCGAGATGTCGCCGTGCGTGCAGGTGTCGCCGATCGCGTGGACCTCGCCGTTCCCGTCGAGCACGACCGCCATCGGAACACCGTCGACCTCGACGCGCACCGCGGTGTCCTGCTCGAGATCGCTGAGGTTCAGCACCTTCTGCGCGCTCATGCAGACGCCTCGGTGGATGCCGCGGCGGATGTCGAGAGGGCGAGTTCGGCCTCGATGGCCTCGATGAGCTCGTCCTGGAGCTCGTCGATGCCGATCTTCTGCACGATCTCCGCGAGGAAGCCGAGCACGACGAGGCGGCGCGCCTCGTCTTCGGCGATGCCGCGCGCCTGCAGGTAGAACAGCTGCTCGTCGTCGAAGCGTCCGGTGGCGCTCGCGTGTCCGGCGCCGAGGATGTCTCCGGTCTCGATTTCGAGGTTCGGGATGGAGTCCGCGCGCGCGCCCTCCGTGAGGACGAGGTTGCGGTTCGCCTCGTAGGAGTCGGTGCCCGTGGCATCCGGTCCGATGAGCACGTCGCCGATCCACACCGTGCGAGCACCGGCGCCCTGCAAGGCGGCCTTGTAGAGCACGTCGCCGGTCGTGTGGGGACCCTCGTGGTGGAGGTACACCTGGCTTTCGAGGTGCTGGCCGGCGTCCGAGAAGGCGAGGCCGTAGAGCTTGCCGTCGGCGCCCGCTCCCGCGAGTTCGACGGAGGGGTTGACCCGAACGATGCCACCGCCGAGGCTCACGACGACGTGGGTGAGTGAGGCGTCGCGGTCCACGCGGGCTTGGTGGGCGGCGAGATGGACGGCGTCGTCGTCCCAGCGCTGCAGCGAGACCAGCGTCAGAGCGGCGCCGTCGCGGACGATGACCTCGACGTTCTGCGCCTGCTGGGCGGTGCCCTCGTGACGGAGGATGACGGTCGCACGCGAGTGCTGCTGCGCCTCGATGACGACGTGTGCGTGCGCGACACCGCCGCGGCCGGTCAGCCGGACGACGACGGGCTCGTCGAGCTCGACGTCCTGCGGGATGCGGATCAGCGGCGCGAGCTCCTCCTGGTGCCAGGCGATCGCACTCGGCAGGTCTTCGGGGCGGAAGACCTCCCCGCGCGGAGCCTCACCGATCGCGAGGCTGCGCTGCTCGACGGCAGCCGGCGCGCTGACCTCGACGCCGATGACGTCGTGCGCCGCCGGCTCGTCGCGCAGAAGAGCCGCGAGCGGCTTGAGCGGAGTGTGCTTCCAGTTGACCTCGGTACCGACCGGCGTGCCGAAATCGGCGGGGTCGAACGACGTCGGGCGCTCGGAGCGGGTCTGCACGGGCACGAACGTGTCGGATTCGGGGATGCCGGGCTGGCGGCCGCCCACCAGGCGCGCGGCAGGGTCGAGGTGACCCTCCACGTGCTCCTGTCCGGAAGCGGCGGGGGTCTGAGTCGCTGTCGTCATCAGCCGACGGATCCTTCCATGCCCATCTCGATGAGCTTGTTGAGTTCGAGCGCATACTCCATCGGCAGCTCGCGAGCGATCGGCTCGATGAAGCCGCGCACGATCATCGCCATCGCCTCGTCCTCGGGCATGCCGCGGCTCATGAGGTAGAAGAGCTGCTCTTCGCTGACCTTCGACACGGTCGCCTCGTGGCCGAGCTGCACGTCGTCGACGCGGATGTCGATCGCCGGATACGTGTCCGAGCGCGACTTCGTGTCGACCAGCAGCGCGTCGCAGCGGACGGTGTTCGCCGCGTGATGCGCCTTCTCGTCGACGCGGACTTCACCGCGGTAGCCGGCGCGGCCCCCGCCGCGTGCGATCGACTTCGAGACGATCGACGACTGCGTGTAGGGCGCCATGTGGATCATCTTCGCGCCGGCGTCCTGGTGCTGACCGGGACCGGCGAACGCGACCGACAGCGTCTCACCCTTGGCGTGCTCGCCCATGAGGTAGATCGACGGGTACTTCATCGTCACCTTCGAGCCGATGTTGCCGTCGATCCACTCCATCGTCGCGCCTTCGTGGGCGACCGCGCGCTTCGTGACGAGGTTGTACACGTTGTTCGACCAGTTCTGGATCGTCGTGTAGCGCACGCGGGCGTTCTTCTTGACGATGATCTCGACGACCGCGGAGTGCAGCGAGTCGGACTTGTAGATCGGTGCCGTGCAGCCCTCGATGTAGTGCACGTAGCTGCCCTCGTCGGCGATGATGAGCGTGCGCTCGAACTGGCCCATGTTCTCCGTGTTGATGCGGAAGTACGCCTGCAGCGGGATCTCGACGTGGACGCCGGGGGGCACGTAGACGAACGAGCCGCCCGACCAGACGGCGGTGTTCAGCGCCGCGAATTTGTTGTCGCCCGCGGGGATCACCGTCCCGAAGTACTCCTCGAAGAACTCCGGGTGCTCACGGAGGGCCGTGTCGGTGTCCATGAAGATGACGCCCTGGCGCTCGAGCTCTTCGTTGATCTGGTGGTACACGACCTCGGACTCGTACTGCGCCGCGACGCCCGCGACGAGACGCTGACGCTAGGCCTCGGGGATGCCGAGCCGCTCATACGTGTTGCGGATCTCTTCGGGGAGGTCCTCCCACGACTGCGCCTGCTTCTCGGTCGAGCGCACGAAGTACTTGATGTTGTCGAAGTCGATCTCGCTGAGGTCCGCGCCCCACGTCGGCATCGGCTTGCGGTCGAACAGCTGCAGCCCCTTCAGCCGGGTCTTCAGCATCCATTCCGGCTCGGACTTGAGCGCGGAGAGGTCCTTGACGACGGCGTCGCTGAGGCCGCGCTTCGCGCTCGCCCCCGCGGCATCCGGGTCATGCCATCCGAACTCGTAGACGCCGAGTCCGTCGAGCTCCGGTCGGTCGATGAGCACATCCGACATCGCTTTCCTCCTTCGTTCCCGACGGTGTCATCCGTCCCGGCATTCCGGCTCCCCCGGGAGTGTGCGAGGGTCGGATGCCGCTGTCAGGGCCGTTGCGTCGTGCGTTGCGGCGCGTCCTGCGCGCCTAGACTGTGGGTGGGCTTCCGGCGCAGTCACCATCGTGACGCGTCGCCGTTCCCACAGATCAAGTCTATAGGCAACGCCCCCGATCGGGCGCGGCCGCGCCCACCCGAGGCGCATCCCTGGAGGCGACCCATGTCCCACGCGCCCGCCACGGCGGCATCCCGCCCGTCCGCCGTCCAGGCTCTGCTCCCCGATCGCATCACCCGCTATACACGCGTGCTCGCCTGGCTGGTGCTCGTCACCAACATCGTGATCGTCGGAACCGGTGGACTCGTGCGCCTCACGGGCTCGGGGCTGGGGTGCTCCACCTTCCCCGAGTGCGAGCCGGGCCAGCTCACGTCCACCCTCACCCCCGCCACGGGGCTGCACGGGTTCGTGGAGTTCGGCAACCGGCTGCTGACGTTCGTGGTGCTGGACGCCGCGGTCGCCGCCGCGGTGGCGGTGTGGCGGATCCGCCCGCGGCGCCAGGGGCTGCGCCTGCTCGCGGCGGTGCCCCTGCTGGGGGTGCTGGCGCAGGCGCTGCTCGGCGGGGCGAGCGTGCTGCTCGACCTCCACCCGGTC
>QFPD01000169.1 GCA_003248845.1 Microbacterium sp.
GCTGCAGCTGGTCGGCGGCGGCTGGGTGGGCCTGTGGAGGCCGATCGTCCGGACGCTGCTGCTCTGCCTCGTCATTCCCGCAGTGATCTGGGATGCCGATCAGCGCGGTGTGCACGACAAGGCCGCAGGAACGGTGCTGCTGCGCACCTGAGGCCCAGCCCGCAGGGACTGGTGAGCGGGATGCTCAGCGCGGGCGCGGCGCCCGGGCGCGCATCGGGTCGATGCCCTTCGGGATCGGGAGCGACGTCACCGACTGCGACACCGAGTCGACGCGCTTGACCACCGCGGCCATCGTCGCTCGGTCGACCTTCTTGGGAAGGGACTTGATCGACGAGGCGAGCTTCGCGATCTCGACGTCGCCCTCGCCGTGGCCGACGTAGAGCACCGTGATCGGCACACCGGAGGCGACGCGCTGCACCTTCATCTTCTCGTCGTTCACAAGGCGCGTGAGGCGCCCGCGCGCTCCTTCGGCGACGAGCACGACGCCGCCGCGTCCGATGACACGGTAGACGGCGTCCTGCGACTTCGGGTTGACGCCGACCGGCATCTCGGAAGCCACCCAGCTGCGCCCGAGCGACGTCGACAGCACATGGCCCGATGCTCCCGGCATCCCGTCGAGCTTCTTGTACATCGCACGCGTGGAGAGCCGCGTGAGGAGGATCATCGCACCGAGGACGCCGAGCATGAGGCCGGTGAAGGCCCAGAGGATGATGCTCCACACCGCCACCGGCGGGACGAGGAAGCCGACGAGCACACCCAGCGCAACGGCGACGACGACGATGGCGATGAGCGCCCAAGGGAGCCAGGCGAACTCGGCCTTCGTGAAAGTGAACAGCGAGCGCAGCTGCGCGAAGAATCCGGGGCGCTTCTCGGGCGCGGTACTGCGGGAGGACATACCGACAGCCTACCGTCCGGCGGCGGCTGTGAAACGGCCATCGACTCCTCCCCAAACGGGGGATCGTGCGAACTCTCCACAGTTCCGGGCGCTCGGCGACCATCGCCTCGGGACCGACGCGAGACTGCGGGCATGCCTGCTGCCGCGTCCTCCCTCCTCGATCCGCAGACTGCGCTCCGCCACCTCGGCGCGGACGAGGCTCCGTATCCGGGATGGCTGCACGCCGGCACGCCGCCGACGATGTGGGTGGAGCTCGATCAGCTGCCGGAGGATGTGTGGCGGTGCGCGCCCGATGGCCACCTTCTCGTCCCCGTCGACGTCGCGCGTACACCGGACGGCCTCGCGGCCGTCGTGCCGCATTGCCCGACGCGTCTGAGCATCGGACTTGCGGAACGTGCGACGCCCGGGGGTACGGTCACGATCGCGGTCAGCATGGTGCGCGCGGCGGCCGAAGCGCGCGATCACGGCTTCACGGAGGGCAGTTGGTGGCTGGATGCCTCGGGCCGACCCGTCCTGGCGGTGCACGACGGCGCGGCATGGGTTGACGACGGTCGCGACCTGCTCGAGCATCTTGCCGAGCGCGCGGGGGCGCTGCTCGGTGAGGCTGTGGTGCGGGCTGCGGTACTCCTCGGCGAAACACGATGGCGGAACGGCGATGTCGAGAGCTGCGAGGACCAGCTCTTCGCGGCGGCCGAACCGGAGCCGCTCGATGGGTTGGATACCGCGCCGCGCGGGGACGGCCTCTTTCCACTGCCGCTTCGCGCGACCACTGTGCGCGCGGCGCGGGTCGAGACGGAGCCCGCCGCGGCGGAGTCGTGGCTCGCGCGCTTCACCGACGCCGACTGGGCGGGTCGTGTGGCCGAGGCGGTGCGCGGCGTTGTCGCGATCCCCGGTCGTCTGCGAGAGCGAGTGCGGGGCCGACGCGAGGAGCCTTCTTCACGCAGATCGGGCGCCGAGAAAGGGAAGGCTGAGCGCGCGGAGCGCACGCATTCCTCTCCCTCCGTGCGTCGGCGCGCGCCGTTGCTCGTCGCGGTCGCCGTCGGTGCCGTCGTGATCGGCGGAGGGCTACTGTGGCCCGAACCCGAGCGTCCCGCGGTGGCCGATCCGCAGCGGAGCGCTTCGGTCGAGCACACCGGGCTGGACGCGACGACGCCGCCGGTGGCCGAGCACGCGGAGGACGAGGCGCGCACCGACGCGGCGACCCCCGCTGCTCCGGAGCCGACTGACCTGGAGGGTGTCGCGCTCGACATCGTGCGGGCACTCGGCCGGTGCGGTGCGGTCGCTGGCGAATGTGCCGCCTTGCTCGAGCGGCCGGAGATGGCGGCGCCCACGGGGGTCGTCGTCTCGGGAGCTGCGGATACCGTGACGACTCTGCTCGACGAGTACGGCGGAGTGGCCGTGTTCCGGGTCGAATCTGCGGCGCTGGCGCCGCAGATTCTCGTGCTCGTCAGCGTGAACGGGAAATGGCTGGTCCGCGACGTCTACGACGTCGCGGACCAGCCATGATCACGCGGGGGTGCGGACGCTCAGAACCCGAGCTTCGCTGCGAAGTCCGCCGCTTCGAGGCGAGACTTGATCGCCCCGAGGAAGCGAGCGGCGTCGGCGCCGTCGATGATGCGGTGGTCGTACGAGAGCGCCAGGTAGACGTAGGAGCGGACGCCGATGGCATCCACACCATCGGTCGTGACGACACCCGGCTCCTTGACGACCGCGCCCGTACCGAGGATGGCTGACTGCGGCAGGAACACGACGGGCGTGTCGAACAGTGCGCCGCGCGAACCGGTGTTCGTCACCGTGAAGGTGCCGCCGGCGAGCTCGTCGGGCTTCAGCTTGTTGTCACGCGTGCGCGACGCCAGGTCGGCGATCTCCGACGAGATGCCGGCGAGCGTCTTGTCACCTGCGTCACGGAGCACGGGGGTGAGCAGGCCCCGCTCGGTGTCCACCGCGATGGAGATGTTCTCGGTTGCGGGGTAGACGATGTCGGTGCCGTTGACCGTCGCGTTGATGATCGGGAACGCTTGGAGGGCCTCGGCGGCGGCGAGCACGAAGAACGGCAGGAACGAGAGCTTGCCCCCCGTGGCTGCGACGAAGTCCTTCTGCACGGCGGCGCGGTAGGCCGCGACGCGCGTGACGTCGACCTTCACTACGGTCGTCAGCTGAGCGGTCTGCTGCATGGATGCCACGGCGCGCTCCGCGAGCACCTTGCGCAGGCGCGACATCGGCGCCGTCGTGCCGCGGAGCTCGGACACCTCGAGTGCGGGTGCCGCGGGCGCCGCAGCGGCGGGAGCGGCGGCAGCCGGTGCAGCCTTGGCCGCTTCGGCGGCCTGAAGGACGTCCTCCTTGCGGATGCGACCCCCGACGCCCGTCCCCGTGACGGAGGCGAGGTCGACGCCCTGCTGCTGAGCAAGACGGCGCACGAGCGGGGTGACGTACGTGGTGACGTCGTCGTCCGCAGCAGGTGCGCTCGGCGCGGAAGCGGGGGCGGCCGGGGCGGGTGCCGCAGCGGGAGCAGCCGGGGCGGGTGCGGCCGGGGCCGGAGCGGCCGGGGCAGACTCGGCGGCCGGTGCGGGCGCGGCGGGGGGAGCGGCAGGTGCGGCGCCAGAGCCGACGCGGGCGAGCACGGCGCCCACGGCGACCGTCTCGTCCTCGGCGACGAGGATCTCCTGCAGCGTGCCGGCGACCGGCGAGGGGATTTCGGTGTCGACCTTGTCGGTGGAGATCTCGAGGAGCGGCTCGTCGACGGCGACGTCATCACCGACCTGCTTGAGCCAGCGGGTCACGGTGCCCTCGGTGACGCTCTCGCCGAGCTCGGGCAGTACGACATCCTTGGCGTCGCCGGAGGCGGCGGGAGCGGGCTCCGACTCGGGCTGCGCGGGCGCAGGCTCCGCGGCCGCGGGCTCCTCGGCGGCGGGAGCGGCGGGGGCCTCGGGCTCCTCGGCCGCGGGCGCGGCGTCTCCGGCGGGAGCGCTCGAGCCGTCACCGATCTTGGCGAGCACGGCCCCGACCTCGACAGTCTCGTCCTCGGCCACGAGGATCTCCTCGATGACGCCGCTGACAGGTGAGGGGATCTCGGTGTCGACCTTGTCGGTCGAGATCTCGAGCAGGCCCTCGTCGGCCTGGATCGTGTCACCGACCTTCTTGAGCCAGCGGGTGACCGTTCCCTCGGTGACGCTCTCTCCGAGCGCGGGGAGGACCACGGATGTGCTCATGACTGTGTCTCCTTCAGAAAGTCCGATGTCGTTCTAGCTTAGTGACCCACGCGTGCGGCGGGAGTCAGAGGGCGTGCAGCGGCTTGCCCGCAAGCGCCAGGAAGGCTTCGCCCAGTGCTTCGCTCTGCGTCGGGTGCGCGTGGATGAGGGGGGCGAGGTCTTCGGGATGCGCCTCCCAACCGACGGCGAGCTGACCCTCGGTGATCAGCTCGCCGACGCGATCCCCGATGAGGTGCACACCGAGGATGGGGCCGTCGGCGCGCCGGACGACCTTCACGAGCCCCGCGGTGCCGAGGATCTCGCTCTTGCCGTTGCCGGCGAGGTTGTACTCGTACGTCGCGACCTCGTCGCCGTGCTCTGCGCGCGCCTGCGCTTCGGTGAGGCCAACGGAGGCGACCTCGGGGCTCGAGTATGTGACGCGGGGGATGGATGCCTCAGGAACCGCGATCGGGTGGGCGCCCGCGATCTGCTCGGCCACGAAGATGCCCTGCTGGAAGCTCCGGTGCGCGAGCTGGAGGCCCGGCACGATGTCTCCGACGGCGTACACGTGCGGCGCGGAGGTCGCGAGTCGCTCGTCCACCGTCACGAACCCGCGGTCGATGGTCACGCCGGCTTCCTCGAATCCGAGCCCGTCCGTCGCCGGGCCGCGGCCGACGGCGACCAGGAGGTAGTCCGCGCCGAGCGCGGTGCCGTCTTCGAGGCTGACCTCCACCCCGGCATCCGTCTGCGTGACGCCCGCGAAGCGCACACCGAGCTTCGCGGTGATGCCGCGCTTGCGGAACGCCCGCTCGAGCCCTTTGCTCAGTGCGATGTCCTCGTTCGGGACCAGGTGATCGAGCGCCTCGACGATCGTGACCTCCGCGCCGAACGAGCGCCACACGCTGGCGAATTCGACTCCGATCACTCCGCCGCCCAGGATGACGACACGCTCGGGGATGATGTCGAGCGCGAGGGCTGCCTCGCTGTCGAGGACGCGCCCCCCGAGTTCGAGCCCCGGCAGCGTGCGACTGTACGACCCCGTGGCGAGGACCACGTCTGCGCCACGGTAGATGGCGTCGCCCACGGCCACTGCACCGTCGGACATCAGACGACCCGATCCGGCGACGACCTCGATGCCACGGGCCTTGAGGAGGCCCTCCAGACCCTTGTACTTCTTCGCGACGATGCCCTCGCGGTACGCCGTGACGCCGGCGGGATCGATGCCCTGCAACTGAGCGGTGACGCCGACGGTGCCGGCCGAGCGTACGTGATCGGCGACCTCGGCCGCGTGCAGGAGCGCCT
>QFPD01000170.1 GCA_003248845.1 Microbacterium sp.
GCGCGCCTGCCGCCTCGACCGTTTCGCGCAGGCCAACGGCATGACGTGGTACCCCGAGGCGAAGGCGCCCGCTCTCCCGGGCATGATCTTCGACGCGGGGCACTCCCGCGTCGCGACCGACATCCTGCGCGGCGACCGTCCGCGGCTCGTCGAGTTCGCGAACTATCGCTACAAGACCGGCTCGGGAAAGAACGAGTCGACGCACACCTGGGGCTACGTCGCCGTGAAGCTCGCGAACCCCCTCCCGCACATCGTGCTGGATGCCACGGGCAACAACGGTTGGTTCGGGTCGAATCTGCCGGAGTCGTTCGACAAGCATCAGCGCCTGAGCCTCGAGGGCGACTTCGACCGCTACTTCGCCCTCTACTGCCCCGCGGGCTACGAGCGCGACGCGCTCTACCTCTTCACCCCCGACATCATGGGGCGCTTCGTGGACAACGCCGCCGCGCTCGACGTCGAGATCGTCGACGACTGGCTCTTCCTCTACGCCCAGCGCGACCTGTCGACCCTCGACGCGGCGACCTGGGAGTGGCTCTTCTCCGTCGTCCGGTCCTTGCTCGACAAACTCGCGCAGTGGGAACGGTGGCGCGACGACCGGCTCATGGATGCCGCGGCGGTACCAGGGGCGGCATCCCTGCCGTTCGCGGCGGCACCGGGGGTTCTCACTCCACCGACAGCGCCGCCCGCAGGGGTGGCCCCCGGCGGGCGGCGTCTCAAATCGCGTTTCTCGGTGTTCGGGCTGATCCTGGTCGTCGGCTTCCTCGTGATCTGGGCGTGGAGCTTCCTCGCCCCGCTGATCACCGCCGTTTTCGGCTCGGTCGGCGGACGCTGAGGCCACCAGCAGCGTCGGATCAGTCGCGCCCGGTCTCTCCTGTGCGTCGGCGCGCCGCCTGCGCGTCGGGGTCGGGCACGGGCAGCGACGCGATCAGCTTTCGCGTGTAGGCATCGTGTGGGTCGCCGAGCACCCGCGCCGTCGGGCCCTCCTCCGCTATGCGACCGCGGTGCAGCACGACCACGCGATGCGCGAGGAGGTCGACGACGGCGAGATCGTGCGTGATGAAGAGGGTGGCGAATCCGAACCGCTCCTGCAGTTCACCGAAGAGCTCGAGCACCCGCGCCTGCACCGAGACGTCGAGCGCACTGGTCGGCTCGTCGGCGATCAGCAGCTTCGGGTCGAGGGCGAGCGCCCGCGCGAGCGACGCGCGCTGACGCTGACCTCCGGACAGCTCGTGCGGGTAACGGTCGCCGAACGCCTTCGGCAGCTGCACGGCCTCGAGCAGCTCGTCGACTTTGTCGCGGGCGGTTGTCGTGTCGCGCGCGTCCCCGTGCACGATCAGCGGTTCGGCGACGCACTCCGCGATCGTCAGAAGCGGATTGAAGCTCGTTGCCGGATCCTGGAAGACGAACCCGAGATCCTTCCGGCGCTTTCGGAACTCGCGCTCGCGCACTCCGTTCATCTCGGTGCCGAGCACGCGCAGTGATCCGCCGGCGACGGGGGTGAGCCCCGCGATCGCCCGGCCGATCGTCGTCTTGCCCGATCCTGACTCGCCGACGAGTCCGAGCACCTCGCCCGGGCGGATCGCGAAGTCGATCTCGTGCACGGCGCGGAACGTCGGGCTGCCCAGGCGCCCCGGGTATTCGATCACGAGACCCTTCGCCTCGACGACCGGCGTCGCTGCGGCATCCGCCGACGCGGGCAGCGGCCGATCGACGAGCTGGACTCGTGGCACGGCAGCGAGCAGCGTGCGGGTGTACTGGTGTCGGGGCGCCGCGAAGATCTCGCGGACCGGGCCCGTCTCGACCAATTCGCCGTTCAGCATCACGGCGACGCGGTCGGCGAGATCCGCAACGACGCCCATGTTGTGCGTGATGAGGAGGATCGCGGTGCCGGTCTCGTCGCGCAGGCGTCGCAGCAGCTCGAGGATCTCGGCCTGCACGGTGACATCCAGAGCCGTCGTCGGCTCGTCGGCGAGGATCACCGCGGGGTTCAACGCAAGTGCCATCGCGATGACGACGCGCTGCTTCTGCCCGCCGGAGAACTGGTGCGGGTAGTCGTTCACGCGGCGCTCGGGGTCGGGGATGCCGACGCGTCCCAGCATCTCGATGGCCTTCGCCTTGGCTTGCGCCTTGGTGTACTCGCCGTGCGCCCGGAGGCCCTCGGCGAGCTGCCACCCGACCGTGAAGACCGGGTTCAGCGCCGTCGACGGCTCCTGGAAGATCATCGCGGCCTTCGTGCCGCGCACCTCGCGCAGCTTCTCGCCGGAGAGACCCACGACCTCCGTGCCGGCGAGGATCACCGCACCGCGCGCGGTCGAGGTCTCGGGGAGGAGACCCAGGATCGACCGCGCGGTCACGGTCTTGCCGCTGCCGGACTCGCCGACGATCGCGAGCACCTCACCCGGGCGCACATCCAGCGACACGTCGCGCACGGCGTGCACGTCGCCGCCGTCGGTCGAGAAAGTGATGTCGAGGTTCTGAATCTCGACGGCGATCTGATCGTTCGGGCTCATCACGGCACCTCTCCGAGGAACTCCTGCGCGGTCGGTTCCGTCGAGGCGACCGCGTCGGCCGGAGTCTGCGACGCCGCCCGCTTGCCGCCCGACCGGCGGCGGGCGCGCAGGCGGGGGTCGGCGAGGTCGTTGAGGCTCTCGCCGATGAGGGTGATGCCGAGGATCGTCAGCACGATCGCGACGCCCGGCGGGATCGCCGTCCACCAGATGCCGGCCGCGACGTCCGAGATCGACTTGTTGAGGTCGTAGCCCCACTCTGCCGCTGCCGTCGGCTGGATGCCGAACCCGAGGAACCCGAGCGCAGCCAGCGTCGAGATCGCCTCGGACGCGTTCAGCGTCACGATGAGCGGCAGCGTCCGCGTCGAATTACGCAGCACGTGACGGAACATGACCCGCGGGGTGGAGGCGCCGATGACCTTCGCCGACTCGACGAACGCCTCGCTCTTCACGCGCACGACCTCCGCGCGCACGACGCGGAAGTACTGCGGGATGAAGACCACGGTGATGGATGCCGCGGCCGCGATGATCCCCGACCGCAGGTCGGACTGGCCGCCCGAGATCGCGATCGCGACGACGATCGCCAGCAGCAGCGTCGGAAACGCGTAGATGGCGTCGGCCACGACGACGAGCACCCGGTCGACCCAGCCGCCGAGATACCCGGAGAGAAGACCGAGGAGGATGCCGATGAACACCGACATCGCGATCGCGACGACCACGACCATGAGGGCCGTCTGTGCACCCCAGATGACGCGGGACAGCACGTCGTAGCCGCCGACCGTCGTTCCGAGCAGATGCTGCGGGCTCGGCGGCTGCTGTGCGCCGAAGTTCACGCCGTCGGCATCCGTCAGCTGGCTGTAGCTGTACGGGGCGATCCACGGGGCGAGGAGAGCGAGGAGGACGAACACGCCCGTGAGGACGAGCCCGGCGACGAGCATGCCGCGCTGGAGTCCGACGCTCTGGCGCAGCTGGTGGACGACCGGGAGGCGGTCGATCAGGCGACGGCGCGCCATCTCAGTACCTCACTCTCGGGTCGATGAACGCGGCGATGATGTCCACGAGGAAGTTGGTGACGGCGACGATGATCGCGATCATCGCGACGATGCCCTGCACCGCCACGAAATCGCGCGCGGAGAGGTAGGCGGCCAGCTGGAAGCCGAGCCCCTTCCATTCGAACGTCGTCTCGGTGAGGACGGCGCCGCCGAGCATGAGCGCGATCTGCAGGCCGATGACGGTGATGATCGGGATGAGCGCGGGCTTGTACGCGTGCGTGCGCACGAGCCGACTCTCCCGCACCCCGCGCGAGCGCGCGGCGTCGATGTACGGCATGTTGTACGTGCCGATGACGTTCGTGCGCACGAGCCGCAGGAAGATGCCGGCCGTGAGGAGACCCAGGGTGAGAGCCGGCAGGATCGCGTGCGAGAGGACGTCCCAGATGTAGTTCGGGTTGCCGCTCGCGATCGCGTCGATGAGGTAGATGCCGGTGCCGCCGTCGCGGCCGAGCGCGATCTCGGTGCGGACGTTCGCGCGCCCCGAGACGGGCAGCCAGCCGAGCCACACCGAGAAGACGAGCTTCGCGACGAGACCCGCGAAGAAGACGGGTGTCGCGTAGAAGAGGATGGCCGACACGCGCAGCACGGCATCCGGCCACCGGTCGCGCATCGCAGCGGCGACCATGCCGAGCGGGATGCCGACG
The DNA here is from genome assembly GCA_003248845.1 of Microbacterium sp. GTDB lineage: Bacteria > Actinomycetota > Actinomycetes > Actinomycetales > Microbacteriaceae > Microbacterium. The sequence continues at coordinate 4,204 of QFPD01000170.1, forward strand.
ATGAAGGCGACGACGAGGGAGTAGAGCACGAGCTCGAGCGTCGCGAGACCATACGTCGCGAGCACGTGCACGACAGGCTGCTTGTCGGTGATCGTCGTGCCGAAGTCGAACGTGAAGATCTGACCCAGGTACTCGACGTACTGGATGAAGATGTTGCGGTCGTAGCCCGCCTCGTGGATGCGCTCGGCCAGCTGGTCGGCCGGGAGGCGACCGCCGAGGGCGGCGGTGATCGGGTCGCCTGTCATTCGGATGAGGAAGAACACGAGCGTCACCAGGATCAGGACGGTCGGGAAGATGAGCAGGAACCGGATCAGGATGTAGCGGGCTAGAGTGCTCCCGCCGGATCCGCGGCGTCGTGACACCTGAAGGGCGGGCGGCGGCTCGGTGACCGCAGCGTCGATGGTCATGGATGTCTACCTTACGGAACGGACCCCCGCGCGCCGGGATTCGGTGCGCGGGGGTCCGGACGGGTGTCTTACTTGGTGATGGGCGCGAAACGCAGCTTGAACGACGCGTCGAGGGTGACCCCGCTGACGTCCTTGCCGGTCACGGCGACCTGAGCACCCTGCAGCAGCGGCACCGTCGAGAGGTCGCCGGCGACGAGCTGCTGGATCTTCTCGATGTCCGCCTTGCGCGTCGCGGCATCCGGCTCGACAGCCTGCTTGAGGATGAGGTCGTTCACCTCGGTGTTGTCGTAGTGGTTGCCGAGGAAGTTCTCCTTGAGGAAGAACGGCGTCAGGTAGTTGTCCGCGTCGGAGTAGTCCGGGAACCAGCCGAGCTGGTAGGCGGGGTAGACGTCGGCGGTGCGGTCCTTCGAGTACTGCACCCACTCGGTCGACTGGAGGTCGACCTGGAACAGGCCGTCCTTCTCGAGCTGCGACTTGACCAGCGCGTACTCGTCACCCGACGAGGGGCCGTAGTGGTCGGGGCTGTACTGGAGGCTCAGCTTGACGGGCGTCGTGACACCGGCGGCCTCGAGGGTGGCCTTCGCCTTCGCGGCATCCGGTCCGCCGTTGCCGTCGCCGTAGAGACCCTTCAGCGCCTCGGTCGCGCCGGAGAAGCCCTCGGGGACGTACGAGTAGAGCGGCGTGTAGGTGCCCTTGTAGACCTGCTCGCTGATCGCGTCGCGGTCGACGAGGTCGGCCACGGCCTGACGGACGGCGAGCGCCTTGGCCGGGT
>QFPD01000171.1 GCA_003248845.1 Microbacterium sp.
GCGAGGGCCGCGCCGATTCGCGCGTACAGGGCCGGGTCCTGATCTGCGCTGCCGTGGTGCGCGACCTTCACGACGTCGTACGCGGTGAGGAGCGCGGCACCAGTTGCCATGGCCCGCTGCCCCGCAGCGGAGAGGTCACCGAGGAAGAGCGACGACGGCACCGTTCCCCCGCTGAACTCGACGGTCACGCTGCCGTCGTTGCCGCCAGGCGTGTCGGGGCGGGGCCAGAGTATTCGCCACCGCGCGTCGCCGAGTACTCCCGTCATCCCCCGGGTCGCGGAGGTCAGCGCGGCGCCATCGTCCTGGAGGGAGCGCAGGGTACGTTCGTCGTCCGCCTCGGCGACGGGCCCGTGGAGGACACGGTCGACCCGCCCGACCACTGCGGCGACTCCGCCGCTGTGGTCGTGATCGAAGTGGGTCAGAACGAGCAGATCGAGCCGCGCGATCCCCAGCACATCGAGACAGCGGGCAAGAGGCTCCGGGTCGGGACCCGTGTCGACGAGGGCCGTGGCGCCCTGGGATCGCACCAGCACCGCGTCGCCTTGTCCGACATCGCAGGCCGCGATCGACCACTGTGTGGGCAATGCCGCGCGGTCGACGACGTCAGCGACAGGACCGAGCGCGAGTCCGACGCCGATCGCGGCGGAGATCGTCCATGCCGCGGCGACTCGCGCTGCGGGCCGTGCCGGAAGGACCAGCCCGCAGACGGCGACGCCGAGGACGCTCAGCGCGACGAGGCCGCCCCATCCCTCCGGCCAGGGCAGGACGCTCCCCGGGAGGCTCGCGAATGTCGTCGCCGTCGCCGCGATCCACGTGGCCGGCAGCCACGCGAGTGCCGCGAGACCGCTCCCGAGCAGCGGGATGCCGGCGCACAGGCACGCAGCGAGTCCCAGGATCGTCCCCAGCGGCGCCGCGGGAGCGGCGAGCATGTTCGCGACGACGCCGTACGCGGAGAGTTGAGGGGCGATCAGGACGATGAGAGGACCGCAGGCGATCTGAGCTGCGAGCGGTACCGAGATCGCGAGGGCAAGCGGCTGCGGCATCCACCGCGACAGGCCGTCGGCGAGGGGGCCGGCTCCGACCAGGAGCGCGCCGGTCGCTGCCGACGAGAGCGCGAATCCGAGCGACAGCCCGAGCCACGGGTCGCTGACGAGGAGTACGGCGATCGCGGTCGCGAGAAGCGAGAGTCCCCCGCCGGGGCGACCGAGCACGATGCCGAGCATCGCGATCGCCGCCATCGCCGCGGCGCGCACGACGCTCGGTTCCGGCGACACGAGGATGACGAAGGAGCCGAGCGCGACGAGACCTGCGCCGACGCGCACGCCTCGGCGGGCGCCGCACAGAGCGGCGAGCCCGAATGCTCCCGCCACGATCAGCGCGCAGTTCGCGCCGGAAACCGCGGTGAGGTGGGACAGCGAGGACGCCTTCATCGCGGCATCCAGCTCGCGGCTCACGCCGCTGGTGTCGCCGACGGCGAGTCCGGCGATGAGTCCGGCCCCGGGCGGGGGCAGTCCGGAACTCACGTCAGCGAGCCCAAGGCGGAGCGCCGCAGCGACCGCGAGGGGCCCGGCCGCCTCCGCGTCCACGCGGGGCGCGCTGTTCGCGTCGATGACGAGGACGGCGCGCTCGCCCGGGTCGGTGCGCCACGCGGTGCCGGTGATCGTGACGAGGGCGCCGAGGTCGAGCCCTGCCGGTCGCTCCTTCGTCCGCACGAGGACGGGGACGCCGGGGATGGCCGCCGCACCGTCCTCGTCGTCCCCGCGCTGGAGGCGGTCGAGCATGCCGTCGAAACGCCATCCGTTGGAGCTGGGTTCGATCTTGCCGACGGCCCGCACCTGGGCGGTGAGGACACGACCGCCCTCCACCTCGGCGCGCGCGACCTCATCGCGCGCCGGCTGCGCCAGTGCGACATGCGTACCGACGGCCGCGGCCGCCGCGAGGATCACGGCCCCGAGCGCACACCACGTACGCACACGTTGCCATCGTCGTCGCGCGCCGGCGACGAGAAGAACCAACGCCCCACCCCAACACGCGAGAGCGGTCGCGCCCGCGGACTCCGGGAAGAGTGTCGCGAGCGCCGCAGCAAGCCACGCGGATGCCGCGACGGGCACCATTCGCGCGTCGCGCCGCCGCAGTCGTCGGAGCGACTGCGACGGCGGCGGTGGCGTCGGCTCGCGCGCGACCGTGCTGCTCGTCACACCGTCACCAGATCGCGCAGTGATGCCAGCATCTTGTCGCCGATGCCCGGCACGGAGAGAAGATCGTCGACGCTCGTGAACGGCCCGTTGTCTTCGCGCCACTGGATGATCCGCTCGGCGATCGCCGGGCCGACACGAGGCAGCGTGTCGAGAGCCGAGACATCCGCTGTGTTGAGGTTGACGCGCCCGTCGCTCGCGACGCCCGGTGCTGCTCCACCGGTGGCAAGCGCCTCGCCGACGACGGGAACGCGCAGCTGCTCGCCGTCCGAGACGCGCCGCGCGAGGTTGACAGCGCTCTCGTCGGCGTCCGGCGCGAGGCCTCCCGCCGAGGCGATGACGTCGACGACACGGGCACCGTCGTCGAGCCGGTAGAGCCCGGGGCGGGAGACGGCACCGAACACGTGCACGTAAACGCTCGCGGGCGCGGGTGCCGCGGCGGACACGGCAACCTGCTCCCCCACCGCGTCCGATGTGGCGGAGGTGCGGACGATCCCCACCACGACCGATGTCGCCGCGGCCGCCAGCACGAGCACGATCGCCGCACCGACGCCCAGGCTGCGCCTCGCGGGTCTCTCGAGCGTCGCGCCGGTCACTCGGTCACTGTGGCAGTGCTCCGACCGTCACGGCCGCCGTGACCCCCGATCCGTGGAGAACTCAGCGGCATCGCCTCCTGTGGAGGAGGCGATGAGGCCTCACGCGGTTGTGAAGCTCACGACCTTCGGCGCACGGACGACGGCGCGGGTGATCTCGCGCCCTGCCAGCGCGCGCACGACCTTCTCATCCGTGCGGGCGAGAGTCTCGAGTTCCTCGGAAGAGATGCGTGCGGGAACAGTGAGCGTGCTGCGCACCTTGCCGTCGATCTGCACGACCGCCGTCACCGACTCCTCGACGAGAAGGGTCGGGTCGGGCTGACGCCAGGTCGCGAGGCCGACGAACGGCGCGTGGCCGAGCAGCGACCACATCTCCTCCGCCGTGTGGGGCGCGAACAGGTCGAGAATCAGGGCGAGCGCCTCCGCAGCCTCGCGGACGGCGGGGTCAGCGGGACCCGCCGGGCCGTCGATCGTCTTGCGCGTCGCGTTCACGAGCTCCATGAGGCGCGCGATGACGACGTTGAACTTCGTCTGCTCGATGAGCCCGGGAGCGTCGGCCCAGAGGCGGTGGGTCACGCGGCGGAGCGCCTGATCGCCCTCCGCCCACACCACGTCGGTGGGGCTCGAGACCTCGTTCGCGATGCGGAGGGCGCGCGCCAGGAACTTCTGCGCGCCGGTGGTGGATACGTCCTCCCAGTTGATGTCGTCCTCCACGGGTCCTGCGAAGACGATCGCGACACGACTCGCATCGGCCCCCGGGTCGACCATGCTGGAGGCGAACTCGACGAGGTTTCCCTTGCTCTTGGACATCTTGCCCCCGCCGAGCAGAACCATCCCCTGGTTGATGAGCGAGGAGAAGGGCTCTGTGAAGTCGATCATCCCGATGTCGAAGAGGAACTTCGTGATGAAGCGTGCGTAGAGCAGATGCAGGATCGCGTGCTCGACACCACCGATATACGAGTCGACCGGTGCCCAGCGCAGCGCTTCGCGCTCGGAAAACGGCTCGGCGGCGTCGTTCGGGGAGAGGAAGCGCAGGAAGTACCACGAGCTGTCCACGAACGTGTCCATCGTGTCGGCGTCGCGGAGGGCGGGCTCGCCGGTCTCCGGGTCGACGGTGTGGATCCACTCGGCTGCGCCGCCGAGCGGCGACGTTCCCTTCGGCTTGAGGTCGAGCCCCTTCGCGTCCGGCAGGACGACCGGGAGCTGATCCTCCGGCACCGGCACGATGCGGCCGTCTTCGGTGTGGATCATCGGGATGGGGGTGCCCCAGAAGCGCTGGCGGGAGATCAACCAGTCGCGCAGCCGGAAGGTCTTCGCAGCGCGCCCAGTACCGGCCGCCTCGAGTTCCTCGATCACGCGTGCGATCGCATTGCGCTTGCTCATGCCGTTCAGCGAACCCGAGTTCGTCAGGCGTCCGTCGCCCGTCAGTGCGATACCCGTCGTGGCGGGATCGAGGTCGCCGAGTGCGGGGCCTGGATCGACCGGAACGCCGTCGTCGTCGAGTTCGATCACAGGGATCGCGCCGGTGACCGGCGCGGTCGTGTCGACGACGACGCGAACGGGCAGGTCGAAGGCGCGTGCGAAGTCGAGGTCGCGCTGGTCGTGCGCAGGTACGGCCATGACGGCGCCGTGACCGTAGTCGGCGAGTACGTAGTCCGCCGCCCAGATCGGCAGCCGTTCGCCATTGATCGGGTTGATCGCGAAGCGGTCGAGGAAGACACCCGTCTTCGGCCGGTCCATCGTCTGTCGTTCGATCTCGCTCGTCTTCTGCACGGTCGCCAGATACTCCTGGAACCGCGCCCGCACCTCGTCGGACGATCCCGAGACGAGTTCTGCGGCCAGGTCGGAGTCGGGTGCGACCACCATGAAGGTCGCGCCGTGCAGGGTGTCGGGTCGCGTCGAGAAGACGGTGACCTTGGCATCCCGCCCCTCGATCTCGAAGTCGATGTCGGCGCCGACGGAGCGTCCGATCCAGTTGCGCTGCATCTGGAGCACTTTGTGCGGCCAGAAGCCCTCGAGCTGGTTGAGGTCGTCGAGGAGGCGGTCTGCGTAGTCGGTGATCTTGAAGTACCACTGCGTGAGCTTCTTCTTGACGACGACGGCTCCGCTGCGCTCGGAGGTGCCGTCGGGCAGGACCTGCTCGTTCGCGAGGACGGTCTGATCCACCGGGTCCCAATTGACGACGCCGTCCTTGCGGTAGGCGAGACCCCGCTCGTACAGCTTCTGGAACAGCCACTGGTTCCAGCGGTAGTACTCGGGGTCGGAGGTGTGGAGAACCCGGCTCCAGTCGTACGACGAGCCGAACTCACGGAAGCTCTTCTTGTGCTGATCGATGTTGGCGTACGTCCACTCGCGCGGGTCGGAGCCTGCACCGCCCTTGATGGCGGCGTTCTCGGCGGGCAGTCCGAAGCTGTCCCAGCCGATGGGGTTCAGCACGTTGTAGCCGCGGTGCCGCCAGAAGCGCGCAACGACGTCGACGTAGGCGTAGTTCTCGGCGTGGCCCATGTGCAGATCGCCGGAGGGGTAGGGGAACATCCCGAGGATGTACTTGCGGGGGCGCGTATCCTCGTCGCCGCCG
>QFPD01000172.1 GCA_003248845.1 Microbacterium sp.
CGGGTGAGCGCGAGGAGGACGAGCGGCACCACCACGAGCGGGGCCGCGATCGAGACGATCCAGATCCACGGACTCGCGGTCGTGACGCCTGCCCAGGTGAACGCGAGCCACACGAAGCCGCCCACGACGGCGCCCAGGATCGTGGCCAGCGCCGCACCGCGGGAGACGCGCCCCGGCATCAGGAAATGGAGGACGGCCCCCGCCGCCCCGCCGAAGATGAAGGCGAGAAGGATGTCCACGGAAGCGGCTCAGGCGACGAAGCCGACGCGGCGGGACTCTTCGGTGCCCACCTCGACGAAGGCGATGCCCGCCGTCGGGACGATGTAGGTGTTGCCCTTGACATCGGCGAAGCTCACGGCGCTCTGGCCGGACTCGAGCGCCGTCGAGACGGCCTGGGCGACGGCATCCGCCGACTGAGCGGACTCGAAGCTGAGCTCGCGAGCGGTGTTCGCGATGCCGATGCGGATCTCCACGATGACTGCCTTCCCGGCCCGAACGCCGGGCGCACGTCGACTCTACGACACCGAGAGCGTACGGGGCTTCCGCGCTCGCTCTCCGCGAACGCCGCACCCTCCACCCTGTGGTGGCCGTGCGGTGGTGGCCGTGCGGTGGTGGCATGGGGGACGGACGTGTCGGCGCTCCCGGATAGCGTGGACGCATGCGCCTCGATCCCGCCCAGCACGCCGTCGTGTCGCTGCCCTCGGGCGCATCGGGCGTCGTCGTCGGGCCGCCCGGATCGGGCAAGACGACCGTCATCGTCGAACGCGTGGTGGCGCTCATCGAGGCGGGGGTCCCACCCGAAGAAGTGCTCGTGCTCACCCCGACGCGGCAGAGCGCGACCGAGCTGCGCGACCGACTTGCGCTTGCCGTCCGCATCGCGACCCCGGGACCGCTCGCCCGCTCGCTGGCCGCGTTCGCCTACCAGATCGTCCGCGCGCACGCCGTGCACTCGGGCGCTGAGCCGCCGCAGCTGCTCACCGGCCCCGATGAGGACGGCATCGTCGCGGATCTCCTCGACGGGGATGCCGAGGACGAAGCCGACGGACGCCCTCGCTGGCCCGCGTGGTTGGGCGCCGACGTCCGCACCACGCGCGGATTCCGCGCGGAGCTGCGCGCGTTCCTTGCCGAGTGCACGACCCTCGGCATCCCCCCCGAGCGCTTGCGCGAGCACGCCCGCGCGCAGGATCGCGAGGTATGGGTCGCCTTGGCGTCGTTCGCGGAGGACTACCTCGCCGTCCGGTCCCGTATGCGCGGTGCCCACCGCGACGCCGCGGGGCTTGTCCGCGAGGCGGCGCTCCTCGCGCGGCAGCTCCCCGAGGGCGATGTCGCCCGCGGGACGACTGCGCGCGTGCGCGCACTGCTCGTCGACGATGCGCAGGAGCTCACGCTCGGCGGAGTGGAACTGCTCGAGGCGTGCCGCGCGACGGGCGTCGCCGTCCTCGCCTTCGGTGATCCCGACATCGGATCAGGGGCGTTTCGCGGTGCCCGCCCCGAGAACTTCGCGCGGTTGGCGTCGGGAGTGCCCGTCTACGTGCTCGACGATGTCCACCGCGGCACCGCGGCGCAGCGTGCTCTCGCGGCGGAGGTGACCTCGCGCATCGGTGCCGGCGGCATCGCGGCGCATCGTCGGGCGCCCGGACCGGCGGAGCCGGATGCCTCGGTCCGGGCCTTCGCGGTGCGCTCGGCGGGGGAGGAGGTGGACACGATCGCGCGGCTGCTGCGCGAACGCCACATCCTCGACGGCATCGCCTGGGACGACTGCGCCGTCATCGCGCACGACGGTCGCCAGGTGTCGAACCTCGAAGCCGAGCTCGCGGCGCGCGACGTGCCGACCTCCAGCGGACAGGGGCGCACGCTCGGCGAGACGCGCGCCGTTCGCGATCTGCTGCAGCTCGTCGACCTCGCCGCGCGCGAGAGCTGGTCGCACGACGACGTGTTCGACGCTCTCCGCAGCGGCGGTCTCGACCCCGTCGAGCTGCGTCGGCTGCGGACGGCCCTGAGGCACGCGGCTTTGCGAGACGAAGCCCTGCGGGACGAGACTGCACGAGACGAGGCTTCGCACGGCTCGGCAGAACCGGCACCCAGCGCGCGCGATCTCGTGGCGTCCGCCCTGGCGCACCCCATCGAGTTCGACCTCCTCGACACGCGCGAGGCGCGTCGGGCGGCGCGGATCGCGCGGACGCTCGCCGAGCTGCGCGCCCAGCTCGCAGACGGCGCGACGGCGCACGAGCTGCTGTGGACGGCGTGGGAGCGGTCGGGATGGGAGCGCACGTGGCGCGATGCCGCGCAGGGGAGCGGTCCCGTCGCCGATCGCGCGCGTCGTGACCTCGACGCGGTGGTCGCCCTCTTCCAATCGGCGAAGCGGCACGGCGAACGCGCCGACGGCACATCAGCGCTCGCCTTCGTGCGGGGCGTGCTGCAGTCCGACGTGGCGGAGGACCGACTGACGACGACGGCCGCGCAGGGCGTCGTGCGGGTGCTGACTCCCGCCGGGGCGATCGGCGCCGAGTTCGACACCGTCGTCGTCGCGGGAGTGCAAGACGGCGTGTGGCCGAATCTGCGCACGCGCGGAGGCCTCTTCGACACGTGGCGGCTCGCAACGCTCGATCGCGGCGAGTCCGCCGACGCCCTGGATCTTCGTCGCGGCGTGCTGCACGACGAGCTGCGACTGTTCGTCCGCGCCGTCACGCGCGCGCGGGAGCGTCTCGTCGTGACAGCCGTGAACGACGACGACACCGGTCCGAGCCCCCTGTTCGAGTTCCTGCCCGAGGCGGAGGCGGCACCGCGCGCCGCGGAGCACCCGCTTTCGCTGCGGGGTCTCGTCGCGCTGCATCGCCGTGCCCTCACCGACCCGCACTCGCCGAATCAGGCGCGAGAGAACGCTGCCGGCCAACTCGCCCTGCTCGCGGCGGCCGGCGTACCCGGCGCCGATCCGGACGAGTGGTACGGCCTCGCCGCGTACTCGAGCTCCGGCCCGCTGTACGACCTGGATGCCGAGGCCGCGCGCGTGTCGCCCTCGAAGCTCGAGGCGATCGGCGAGTGTCAGCTCAATTGGGTCATCGGCGATCTCGGCGGTGACAGCGGCAGCGTCGGGGCGGGCCTGGGCACGCTCATCCACGCCGCCCTCGAGCACGCCGACGGGGCGGACGAGGACGCACTCTGGGCCGCGGTCGAGGCGCGCTGGGGTGAGCTGGAATTCGACGCCGCCTGGATCGAACGCACCGAGCGCACCCGGGCGCGCGACCTCATCCGCCGGCTCGCGCGGTACCTCCGCGACACTCACGCCGCCGGAACGACCCTCCTCGGCGCCGAACCGCATTTCGAGCTGAGCCTTCCGGTGCCCGGGGCGGCTCATCCTGCGGTCGTCAGCGGGACGATCGACCGCGTCGAGCTCACGGCGGAAGGCACCGTCGTGATCGTCGACCTGAAAACCGGTCGCACGCAGGCGACCGGCGCCGCTGCGGCGGTGACGAACCCCCAGCTGAGCGCCTACCAGCTCGCGTTCGAGCAGGGCGCGATTCCCGCGGCATCCGGTCGTCCCTCCGGCGGAGCGAAGCTCCTCGTGCTGAAGCAGACCCGCACGGCGCCGTACGCCACACCGGTGCAGGCGCCCTTCGACGACGCGTCGCGCGCCGCCTTCGTCGGCACGATCGAGAACGCCGTGCACGTCATGGGCGGTCGGAGCTTCCTCGCGCCCTACGAGGCGCACTGCCGCGACGACCACACGCACGGTCTCTGCCGCATCCACACGGTCGGGGCGGTGAGCGGCTCGTGACGCTCGTGACCTCGCCCCGCACGTCGACGCCGTCCCCATCGCTCTCACCGGAGGCGATCGCCGCGGCCCTCGGGCAGTTTCCCCCGACGCCCGAGCAGTCCGCCGTCATCGCGGCGCCGCTCGCGCCCACGCTCGTCGTCGCCGGCGCAGGCAGCGGCAAGACCGAGACGATGTCGGGCCGGGTCGTCTGGCTCGTCGCCAACGGGCTCGTCCGTCGCGACGAGATCCTCGGCCTGACCTTCACCCGCAAGGCGGCGGGCGAACTCGCCGAGCGGATCCAGCGTCGGCTCGCGCGCCTGACCGAGTTCGAGTCTCGCGGCCTCCTGCCCGACCTCGAAGACCTCCATCGGCGCGGCGAGCTCGACGTCTTCGGCCGCATCGAACGCGAGAGCGCAGATCCGCGCCGCGCCGCCGCCCTGCGCCGCGAGACGCTCGATCGCCTCGCCGACGACCGACTGACGCGCGAGGCGCGTGCGGGCGTCGCCGAGACGGGCGACGCGCCCGGTCACACCCCGCGCGGCGATGCGCTGCTCGAGCGGCCGATGGTCGCCACCTACAACAGTTTCGCGGACCAGCTCGTGCGCGAGAACGCCGTGCGGATCGGACGTGATCCGGAGTCGGTCGTGCTCAGCGAGTCGGCTGCATGGCTGCTCATGCGCCGCGTCGTGCACGACAGCGACGATTCGGGTCTCGAGGCGATCGAGCGCCGCCCCTCGACGATCATCGATGCGGCGCTGCGCTTCGCGCGCGACGCTGTCGACAACCTCGCCGACCTGGACGAGGTCGCAGCGTTCGCCGCCGACCTGCGCGAGGTGCTCGATCGCCCCTCGCAGCGCGGCAGTGGGCCCCTCGCGCCCGTCCGCGACGCGGTCGCCCCCGTTTCGTGGCTGCCGCAGCTGGCGGTGCTCGCGCGGGCCTACGATGCCGAGAAGCGCCGCCGTGGCCTCATCGACTTCTCCGACCAGGTGGCGGGGGCGCTCGAGGTCGTCATGTCGCACCCGAGCGTCGCGGCGGACCTGCGCGACCGGTACCGTGTCGTGCTCCTCGACGAGTACCAGGACACCTCCGTCGTGCAGAGCGACCTGCTCGCGAACATCTTCGCGGACACGGCCGTGATGGCCGTCGGTGATCCGCATCAATCGATCTACGGATGGCGCGGTGCGAGCGCGGGGAACCTCGGCGCCTTCGCCCGCGCCTTCGCCCCGACGAGCCTCGGCGCCGACGCGCTGCGGTTCTCGCTCCTGACCAGTTGGCGCAACAGTGAGCAGGTGCTCACCGCTGCGAATGCCGTGCTGGCGCCGCTCGCGACCCGCACCCCCGTCGCCGTCGGTGAGCTCGGCGCGCGCCCCGCGGCGCCGGAGGGGCTCGTGGAGGTGGCCTACGACGGCGACCTGGATGCCGAGGCGGACAGGGTCGCGCGATGGTTCGGTGACGTGCGCGCCGAACGCGCCGCCGCGGGTTCGCCGACGACCGGGGCGGTCCTCTTCCGCGCCAAGAAGCACATGCTGCGGTTCGCCGAGGCGCTTGGGCGGCGCGGCATCCCGCACCGCATCCTCGGCCTCGGCGGCCTCCTGTCTGGGCCTCGAGGACCTGCGCGCCCTCGCGGCGCTCGCACGGCGGCTCGGGCGCTCCGACGCGTCGCTCCAGGCTTTGGATTCCGAGGTGGTAGCGCGGCTGCGCCGTTCGGGCGATGAGAGCGCGTCGCTCATCGACGCGCTCGACTTCGTCGGGCGCCAGAGCGACGGCCACGGGTGGCTCGCTGGCTTCACCGGCGTCGGGTGCGCACGCCTGCGCGACGCGGCGACGACCTTCGCGGCGCTGCGGCGCTCTGCAGGCCTGCCGATCCCCGAGCTCGTGCGCCTCATCGAGACAGAGCTCCGCCTCGACATCGAGCTCGCGGCCAACGAGGCCCGCGGGCCGGCGCGCGTGGCGAGCGATCAGCTGCGCGCGTTCGTCGACGAGTTGCAGGGCTTCCTCGCGACGGACGAGAGCGGGTCTCTGCCGGCGCTCCTCGCCTGGCTCGACCGGGCGGAGCGCGCGGACGAGTTCGCGCCGCGCACGGAGCCTCCCGAAGACGACGTCGTCCAGCTCCTCACGATCCACGGGTCCAAAGGCCTCGAATGGGATGCCGTGGCCGTCGTGCGCGCGGTCGACGAGGAGCTGCCTGCGAAGCCGCGTGACGGTCTCGGCTGGCTGCGCTTCGGGGTGCTTCCCTACCCCTTCCGCGGTGACCGTGACTGGCTGCCACGCCTCGCCTGGAGCGCGGAGGACGCGCCCACTCAGCAGGATCTGCGGGCCGCGCTCGAGGACTTCTCTGCTGCGCTGAAGGATCGGCAGCTCGACGAGGAGCGGCGGCTCGCGTACGTCGCCGTCACCCGCGCACGAGACCGGCTGCTCATCACGGGGTCGGCCTGGTCAGGAACGAAGGCGCCGCGTCGACCGAGCCCGTTCCTCGAGGAGATCGCCGTCGCGCTCGGGGTGGACCTCGACGTGCGGGCGGATGCCGGGGAGAACCCGTACCTCGACGAGCGCCGGCTGCTGTCGTGGCCTCTCGACCCGCTCGGTGCTCGCCGGATGGCCGTGACCGCTGCCGCCGCGCTGGTGCGGGCGGCGCGCGAGGCGCCGCCCGCACCAGCGACACGCGAAGTGACGCTGCTCCTCGCCGAGCGCGCGGAGCGCGATCGACGAGCGTCCGGCTCGGGCCATGGCGCGCCGACGCGACTCGCGGCGTCCCGCTACAAGGATTTCGTCGCCGATTACGACGGCGCGGTCGCGGCGCTCGCGGTGCCGCTTCCGGAGCGGCCGTATCGACAGACTCGCCTGGGCACTCTGTTCCACGCGTGGGTCGAGCTGCGCTCGGGACTGCCGGGCGCGGGAGGCGCTCCCGACGCCGCGCTGTGGGAGCTGGACGACGATGGGGGCGATGGCGATGCGTCCCTCGCGATCGCCCCCGCGGACGCGGTGGCGCTCGACAACCTGAAGGAGCGCTTCCTCGCCTCGGAGTGGGCGCCCCTGCAGCCGATCGAGGTCGAAGTCGAGATCGACGTCGTGCTCGACGACCTCCTTCCGGATGGACGCCCGCACATCGCGATCTGCAAGCTCGACGCCGTGTACCGCCGCGGAGACCGTGTCGAGATCGTCGACTGGAAGACGGGGCGTGCGCCGCGGACGGCCGCCGAGCGCGACGAGCGGCTCCTGCAGCTGCGTCTCTACCGTCGCGCCTACCACGCGCGGTCGGGCATTCCGGAGGCCGACATCGACGTCGCGCTGTTCTACGTCGCGGACGGCCTGATCATTCGGGATTGAGCGGCGATCGGCATCCGGGACGGAGCACGATGCCGCACGCGGCGTGCGTCGGGCCTCAGACGGTGCCGGTCCACCGCCGTAGGGCGTTGCGGGCCGCCTCGTCGGGGTTGTCGTCGTCGGTGCCGTCGCCCTCCCCGAGCGAGGGGTCCGTGCGTCTCGGGAGTCCGGGCGCATCGCCTTCGACGCTTCGGTTGAGCGTGGGTCCGGTGTCCTCCACGGCGAGACCCGTCCATCCGGAGAGCTCGATCGGCACCGTCGCGCCCGCGTCCTCGCGCTGATCGGCGCCGCGTTGATCCGCGCCGCGCGCTTCATCCTCGAGGAAGCTCGCGAGCGTCTCGGGGTCGAACGTGTCGGTGTGCATCGATGTGTCGACGGGTCCGCTCAGGGTGCTGGGAACGCGCGCGCTCGCGGCGATGGCCTCGTCGGCGCTCACGGAGCCGTGGATGACGGCGGGCTGATCGCGCACGCTTTCGTCGAGCGACGTGAGCAGGGCGACGGCGTCGGCGACGAGGTCGCGCGATCCGCTCTCGTGCGCGTGCAGGAGCCACTTGGCGAACTCGAGCTCCGCATGCAGTCGGGCGCGCTCGGCGAGCTGGGAATCGGGGGCGCGGTGCGAGGCTCGCACATACGCTTCGATGACATCGCTCTGCGCTTCCGGCGCGGATGACGTCCAACGCAGGTCGACGGCGGGGTCACCGACCCCGACACCGCCCCAGGTGAGCAGACCCGTGACGACGGGGACGCCGTCGGCATCGTCTTCGAACACGAACGATGCCGGGTCGACGCCGCCGAGGACGATCGTCGTTTCGAACCGCCAGAGCGCGTCGCTGCCCAGCGCGGTGCTCCAGCGGCGCAGCAGCCCGAACGGAAGTTCGCCGGTAGCCTCCGCGCGGTCGAGAAGCCGCTCGGCGTCGTCGCGCACCTGCGTCGCGGTGAGCATCGGAAGCCCGGCGTCGCGGACCACTGTGACGGGGAGGTCGTGCACTTGGGCGATCGCTTCACCGAGCGCCGTCGCGATGCCGCGGCCCGCGGGCACGTGACCCGCGTCGACTCGGTAGCCGGGCAGCAGCGTCTGCACGAGGGTGTGACGTCCGTCGACGGTGGTCTGGCCCAGGACGTCCGGAGCTCCGAAGGGCAGGACGGCACGGACGCCAGGGGTCAGCGCTGTGAGCGCGCGCGCTTCGGCGCGCAGGTCCCGATCGGCGTCGTCATCGACGGGGACGCGCACGACCACGCGGCGCCCGTCCTCGAGCTCTGCGATCGCGCTGTCGTAGCGCCCCGACACGCCTTCGCTCAGAATCCCGACGCCCGTCACCACGACGCGGGGGAGGGCGGAGGTCACCGACGCGGCTAAGGTGAGGGGTGAGCGTGCCATGCCCCCAGGGTAGGTCTGCCGCGCCCCGTCGGGCCGCGCGCCACGCCCTGAAGAGAGGTCCCGGATGCCCGGTCGCGACGCCCCGCCGCCCCCGTTGGCACGCGCCGGGATCGACCGCGCCGCGGAGGAGCGCGACACGCCGGACCTCGTCCCGACGCTCGCAGCAGACACGGCCACGCGTGTCATCCCGGTGCACGGCGACCGGGCTCTCGTCGCGGCATCCGGGGGGTCTCTCGTGCGTTTGGCGCCTTCGGCCGTCCCCGCGGACAGCCTGCAGGCGTTCCTCGGGCGGAGCGCCGATGGCGTTCCCGTGCTGCTGGCGGTGCTCGACGCGGAGTCCGACGTCCAGCCGAACGCCGTGGCTGACGCGAGCTGGGCGTCTCTGCGCGATGCCGGCGGCCGGCTCGATTCCGTCGACGCGGGGCTGTTCGTCGAGGCGGTCGCTCTTGGCCGGTGGATCGTGGACG
>QFPD01000400.1 GCA_003248845.1 Microbacterium sp.
GGGTGCCGCGAACGCGAAGTACGGCGGAGACGACTTCCCGTCGCCCGATGCGAACCTCACGAAGCGCCAGCTGACCGACCTGCCGTCCGTCATCGGCATGACGATCGACCAGGCGACGCAGACGCTCGAGACCGCGGGCTTCTCGGTGACGGTCGGCGACGCCGTCGACGGCGTCGAGGCGTCCGGCACCATCGTTCAGCAGGACCCGGGCGCAGGCCGCATCGCGGGCGGCACGACCGTCACGATCCGCCCCAGCAACGGTCAGGGCATCGCGGTCCCCGCCGTCAGCGGAAAACCGGATGCCGCAGTCACAGCGCTTCGCGCCGCGGGCTTCGGGCAGGTGACGACCTCGTGCACGGCGAAGGACGACGCACCCGCGGATGGCACCGTGACCGGCACCGACCCGGCAGCCGGTACGATCGTCAGCCGCACGGCCGCCATCTCGGTGCAGTACCAGGCGAAGACCTGCGGCGGCCGTTAGTGGGCTCCGCAAGTCGCACCGCCCTCGCCGCCGTCTCGGCGGCGGGGGCGGTGGGTCTCTCCGCCGCCGTCTGGGGGACGTGCATCGAGCGGTTCCTGTTCACGGTACGGCGGCACGAGCTGGCGCTCCTGCCTTCGGGCTCGCCCTCGCTCACCGTCCTCCACGTGTCCGACGCGCACATGGCGCCTTGGCAGCACCGCAAGCACCGCTGGATCGCCGACCTCGCCGATCGCGTACAGCCCGACCTCGTGATCAATACGGGCGACAACCTCGGACACGAGGAGGGCCTGCGCGGCATCCGCACCGCGTTCGACCCCCTGCGCGGCGTGCCGGGCGCTTTCGTGCACGGCTCCAACGACGTCACGGGACCCTCCGCGCGCAATCCGCTGCGCTACTTCCAAGGGCCCTCGCAGCGCTCGCATCGCGGCGTCGACCTCGATACGGCGGCGATGGACGCCTACTTCCGGGACGACCTCGGCTGGGTCGATCTGAACAACGCGGCATCCGTCATCGAAACGGCGGGCATCCGCCTCGATGCCTTCGGCGTGAGCGACGCGCACCGCGGCTGGGACGATCTCGGGGCACTTCCCGACGCCGTCACCGCGCTGCGCCGACGTCCTCTGTTCCGACGTTCGGACGACGCCGCCCTCACGATCGGCGTGACGCACGCGCCGTACCGGCGGGTGCTCGACGCATTCACCGACCTGGAGGCCGACATCATCTTCGCCGGGCACACGCACGGCGGGCAGGTGCGCATCCCCTTCTCGCGTTCCGCGCTCGTCGCGAACTGCGACATCCCCCGCGATCAGGCGCGCGGGCTCAGCACCTGGACGCACGGCCCGACCGAGGACGACGCGCGCTCCGTTCCGCTCAACGTCTCGGCTGGCCTCGGGCACTCGATCTACGCGCCGGTGCGGTTCGCCTGCCG
>QFPD01000173.1 GCA_003248845.1 Microbacterium sp.
GACCGGGTATTCCCACTCACCGTCGGCCCCTTCGGGAGCCGGCTCGTCGCCGTGGGCGGCACCGCTCGGCGAAAGCCCCCTTCTTGCCACCGTCGAGGTGCCGGGCTCGAAGTCCCTGACGAACCGCAAGCTCGTGCTCGCCGCTCTCGCAGATTCGCCCTCGACGCTGACCGCGCCCCTGCACTCCGACGACTCCGCCCGGATGATCGAGGCGCTTCGCACTCTCGGCGCCGAGATCGAGGAGATCCCCGGCAGCGGACGATTCGGCACCGACCTGCGCATCACGCCGCCGGCGAGCTTCCACGGCGGCGTCACGATCGATTGCGGTCAGGCTGGCACCGTCATGCGCTTCATCGCGCCGCTCGCGGGGCTCGCGGAGGGCGATGTCACGATCACGGCCCATGCGAGCGCCTTGCACCGTCCCATGGGAGAGATGATCAAGGCACTCCGCACGATCGGTGCCGACATCGACGACGGGGGCAATTGGGCGCTGCCGTTCACCGTCCGCGGTCGCGGCCACGTCCGCGGCGGCGAGGTGACGATCGACGCGAGCAGTTCGAGCCAGTTCGTCTCGGGCCTGCTGCTGGCGGCGCCCCGCTTCGACGTGGGACTGCACCTCATCCACTCCGGGGAACGGCTGCCGTCCGTTCCGCACATCGACATGACCGTCGAGACCCTCGCCCGCCGCGGCATCCAGGTCGAGCACCCGACCCCGAACGAGTGGGTCGTCCCTGCCGGCGTGCCCCGCGGGAGGGATGCCGCGATCGAACCCGATCTCTCCAACGCCGCACCGTTCCTCGCGGCAGCGCTTCTGACGAGCGGGTCGGTCACGGTCCCCGGCTGGCCCGCCACCTCGACGCAGCCGGGAGCGCTGCTCCCCGAGATACTCTCGCTCCTGGGCGCCCGCACCGGCCGCCGGGGCGGCGCGCTCACCGTGACCGGAACAGGACGAATCGCGGGCGTCGACCTCGACCTGACGGCTGCCAGCGAGCTCACCCCGACCCTGTTCGCGCTCGCGGCCTTCGCAGACGCTCCCACGACCCTGCACGGTATCGGCCACATTCGTGGTCACGAGACCGACCGCATCCAGACTCTCATCGCGAACCTTCGCGGGCTCGGCGGCGAGGCGGAAGAGCTCCCCGACGGCATCCGCGTCACTCCCGCACCGCTCCACGGCGGCCTGTGGCGCGCCCACCACGATCACCGCATCGCGACGGCCGGCGCCCTCGTCGGGCTGCGCGTGCCGGGGGTCGAGGTCGACGACATCGGCACCACGGCGAAGACCATGCCCGAGTTCCCCCAGCTGTGGGCGCAGTTGCTCGACGAGCACGGATCCACCGCGGCATGACGCGGCGATGCGGCGCGGGACGACGCGGTCTGGGCACGACGTGAGCTGGCTGGACGGCCTCGACGACGACGACGAGCCCGAGTTCGACGAAGCCGACGTGCGGGTGCGGCCGAACCCCAAGGCGAACCGCCCACGCACCAAGCGCCGCCCCGCCCACGCCGACGCGCATATCGCTCGCGTGCTGGGCGTCGACCGAGGCCGCTACACAGTGCTGATCGACGAGGACGAGAGCGACGAGCACACGGCTCTCGCGTCGCGCGCGCGCGAGCTGCGCAAGCAGCCGATCGTCACCGGCGACCGCGCACGTGTCGTCGGCGATGTCTCGGGCGATGACGGGACGCTCGCTCGCATCGTCGGCATCGAGGAGCGCACCTCGCTGTTGCGCCGGAGCGCCGACGACACCGACCAGGTGGAGCGCATCATCGTGGCGAACGCCGACCAGATGCTCATCGTCGTCGCGGCGGCCGACCCCGAGCCGCGCCCCCGTCTCGTCGACCGGTATCTGATCGCGGCGCTGGACGCCGGCATCCATCCCCTCCTCGTCGTGACGAAAACCGATCTCGCCGACCCGACGTCGTTTCTCGCGCATTTCGAGGGGGTCGACGATCTCGAGGTGTTCACGAGCGGTCATGGCGCCATGCCGACCGCGGAGATCGGCCGGCACCTCGTCGGTCACTCCACGGTCTTCGTCGGTCACTCCGGCGTCGGCAAGTCGACGCTCGTCAACGCGCTCGTGCCGAGCGCTGCGCGCGCGACCGGCCATGTCAACGAGGTCACGGGGCGAGGCCGGCACACCTCGAGCTCGACAGTCTCGCTGCGCTACGTCTCCGAGGCCGGCCGCGGGTGGGTCATCGACACGCCCGGCGTCCGCTCATTCGGGCTCGGCCACGTCGACCCCGCGAACATCCTCCGCGCATTCAGCGATCTCGCCGTCGTCGCCGAGGAATGCCCGCGCGGTTGCACGCATTTGCCGAGCGCGCCCGACTGCGCGATCATCGAGGCCGTCGCGGAGGGCCGGCTCGGTGAGCGCGGAGCCGCCCGACTGGACTCCCTCCAGCGCCTACTCGAGACGTTCTCGGGCTGACGGCGTTCGCTCACGCGCTCGGCATGTCCGTAGGCTGGATGCCATGACGACGCTGCAGCCCGGAACTCCCGCCCCCGATTTCACTCTCGTCGATCAGGACGGTGACGACGTCTCGCTGCACGATCTGCGCGGCCGGAACGTCATCCTCTTCTTCTACCCCGCGGCGATGACCCCGGGGTGCACGACCGAGGCCTGCGACTTCCGCGATTCCCTCGCGCCCCTGCAGGCCGCGGGGTACGCGGTCGTCGGGATCTCGCGCGACGAGCCGGCGAAGCTGCGCGCGTTCCGCGAGCGCGACGGGCTCACCTATCCCCTGCTGAGCGATCCGGACCACGCCGTCCACGCCGCCTACGGTGCGTGGGGCGAGAAGATGAACTACGGCAAGAAGGTCGAGGGCGTCATCCGCTCGACGTTCGTGCTGGATGCCGAAGGCACCGTCATCCACGCGCTCACGGGGGTCAAGGCCACGGGTCACGTCGCGCGCGTGCGGAAGCTCCTCGGCGTCGGCTGAGCGCGCCCAGCGCTCAGCGCTCGCCTCCTCGCGACCCGCCGCCCGCACGGCGCACGGCGGTGAAGAGCAGGACGAGACCGACGACGGCGGGCAGTGCCACGGCGAGGGCGAATCCGTAGGCGGGAGCCGGTCCCGTCACCGCGCCGAGCGCAACGGCCAGCATGAGGAGCTGGGTGACGATACCGCCGGAGCGCCCCCAGGAGCGCCCCCGCACGGTCGCGACGCCGAACGCGGCGACGGCGGCCGCTCCGACGGCGGTGAGGACGACGAGGGCGATCGAACTCGTGACGTCAGCCGTGTCACCTCCGACGAGGGCGACGATCTCCCACCCCGCCACGACGAGCAGGGCCAGCGCCTCGAGCCCCAGAAGGACGGCAGACAGGCGATCGGGAACGCTGGTGGACATCGGCTGAGACTCCTCGAGTGCGCGTTCGGATCGTGCGGAAGCGGCATCCACTGCGCCCACAGCTCAGGCGATCCACAGAAACCTCGGCCGGGAAACCGGAGTTCACCCTTGATTCATCCGAATGTGCATGGGACGATAGAACACGCAGTGTGCTCCCACAGCGACGTGGGGCGAGCGAATCCGCTCGCACACCCACCAGGGTATCGGACACCCGAAGTCTGGCCCTCACCCGCACGTCACTTTCCCGCATCAAGGAGCACCCCACTATGGATTGGCGCGATAAGTCCGCCTGCCTCACCGTCGACCCCGAGCTGTTCTTCCCCGTGGGCAACACCGGGCCCGCCGTCGAACAGATCGAGAAGGCCAAGGCCGTCTGCGCACGCTGCACGGTGACCGAGATCTGCCTGCAGTACGCCCTCGAGACCGGTCAGGACTCGGGCGTGTGGGGCGGTCTCTCCGAGGACGAGCGCCGCGCCCTCAAGCGCCGCGCCGCGCGAGCCCGCCGCGCCTCCTGACGCGGGTCGGGTCGCCGCGGCGTCGCGGCGTCGAGTCCCGGATGGTCCCTCAGTTGCGCTCGAGGTAGCGCATCGGGATCTCGATGGTCACCTCGGTGCCTGATCCGACGAGCGTGTGCCAATCGATCGTGCCGCTGAGCTCTCCCTGGATGAGAGTGCGCACGATCTGCGTGCCGAGGCCGCGCCCGACCTGCCCCTCCGGCAGCCCCACGCCGGTGTCGCGCACCTTGACCCCCAGGGACTCCGGTGTGCGCTCGGCGATGATCTCGACTTCGCCTTCACGATCCGCGAGCCCGTGCTCGACCGCGTTCGTCACGAGCTCGGTGAGCGCGAGCGCGAGGGGCGTCGCGTACTCGCTCGGAAGCGTCCCGAACCGCCCCGTCTTGACGGTGCGGGCACGCGTGTTGGGCGATGCCGCGACCTCCGCGACGAGCTTCAGCACACGGTCGAACACGTCGTCGAAGTCGACGTTCTGCGCGAGTCCTTCGGACAGTGTGTCGTGCACCACCGCGATCGCCGACACGCGCCGCATGGCGTGAGTCAAGGCATCCCGCGCTTCATCCGAGTGCGTGCGGCGCGCCTGGATGCGCAGAAGCGACGCCACGGTCTGCAGGTTGTTCTTGACGCGATGGTGGATCTCACGGATCGTCGCATCCTTCGTGATGAGTTCCTGCTCCTGATGCCGGATCTCCGTCACGTCGCGGCACAGCACGATCGCGCCGATGCGGTGGCCTCGGTCCTTCAGCGGAATCGTACGCAGCGACACCGTCACTCCGCGCGCCTCGATGTCGGCCCGCCACGGCGCACGGCCGGCCATGACGATCGGCAGCGATTCGTCGAAGTCGCGTCCCTTGGGGAGGATGCCGGATGCCACCTCGAGCAGCGACTCGCCCTCGAGCTCGTCGTCGAATCCCAGCCGGTTGAAGGCGGAGAGGGCATTCGGGCTTGCGAACGTCGTGATGCCGTCGACGTCGATGCGGATGAGACCGTCGGAGGCCCGGGGCGCTCCACGGCGCGGAGACGTCGGCGCGGCGAGGTCGGGGAAGTCGGCGGCGGCGACCATGCCGAACAGGTCGTCCGCGCAATCATTGAAGGTGATCTGCTGCCGCGACGGTGTGCGGGCCTCGCCGAGGTTCGTGTGCCGGGTCAGGACGCCGAGCACCGTGGGCGGCGTGTCCGCATTCCCTCGCGCGCGCACGATCGGCACGGCACGCACGCGCGTCGGGGTCTCTTCGAACCAGTCCGGCGACGCCGAATCGACGATCTCGACGCGCGTGAAGGCATCGCGCACCTGGGTGTGCCACTGCGGCCGGACGAGATCCCCCACGATGTCGCGGTAGAAGAGCGTCGCCGCCCCCGAGGGCCGCGTGTGCGCGACCGCGATGAACGCGTCGTCGGCCGTCGGCACCCAGATGACGATGTCCGCGAAAGCGAGGTCCGCGAGGAG
>QFPD01000174.1 GCA_003248845.1 Microbacterium sp.
AATATCGGCAGGTTCTGCGCAGCGGTGCCCTCGGGAACGAACGACGGACCGGTCGCCGTCGGCGAGGGGGATGCAGTCACCGACGGAGTCGTCACCGACGGTGTCGGGGCCGGTGTCGGCGTGCAGCCGGCGAGAAGCAGCGCGCCCGAGATGAGGGCGCCGGGAACGACGAACCGGAACGGAGGGACAGCGGATCGGCGCACCCGTCGAGTCTAGACGGCAGAGCCGCGCGCTCCCTCAGAGGACGTCGCGAGGCTGTGCTCCGCCCCTTGCTCGGCGGCGCGCCGTCAGAAAGGCGTCTGCTCGCCGTCGGCCGGCGCACCCCACGCGGCGGCGCCGACGAGTTCACCGCTCGGCGCGTCCGCTCTCGGAGCGGTCCCCCCGACCTGCGCGCGGGCGCTCGCGTCGGCGGATTCCGAATGCTGCGCCGGCGACGCCCCGGCGCCGAGGACGCCGTCCGCCGCGCCGGGGGCGGCCCAGGAGGGTTCGGCCTCGAGCGAGGATGTCTCGGCGTGGCCGACGGCGCGCGTCGTCCTCGTGAACGACGCGACGCCGAACATCAGATCCGGACCGAGACTCGACGCCTCGAGGTCCATGCTCGTGCCGCTGCGCCCATTGGACTCCCACGGGCGCACCTTGAGCTTGCCGACGACGATGACGCGCTGTCCGCGCTCGAGCGACTGATATGCGTGCTCGGCGAGTTTTCGAAACACGGCGACGTTGTAGTAGTTGGTGTGCACGTCCGTCCAGACGCCGCCGTCGAGGCGGCGTTCCGTGCTCGCGAGTCCGAATCTCACCATGGTCACGCCCCCGGCAACCTCGAGACGTTCCGGCGCCGATGTGAGGTTCCCCGTGATGGAGATGATGTCTGACATTTCTTCATTCCCTTCGTGTCGACCCCCGCGATCACCGCGGGGTGGCCGCTCCGGCACTCGTGTGCCCTGTTCCGAGTGCCGGAGCAGGGAAAGCTTCGCCGGGACGAGCGACTCGTAGTCGCCGCACACGTTCATCTGTGGACAGATCGATGAAACCCGTCGTTGGGGAGGAGGCGATGAGGTGCGTCGCGCGGTGGGTACCCCGAGACGCGACCATGTCGGAGGTCGGAGATATGTTCGACGAAAGGAGGTGGGAGATGCCCCTCATCGATACGGAGATCATGGCCGGAGTGCGCGGCGTGGTGCTGCTGCGCGTGTCCCCCCGTCGCTGGCGCGTGCTCGATCGGACGGGGCGCGTGCTCGGTCATCTGCGAGCGGAGGACGGCACACTCGGGGTGAGGTTCCACGCCGAGCGATTCGATCTCGCGGCAGCACGGATGCGCGATCTGGGCGCGTTCTGGACGGCGCGCGACGCGGTGGATTGCCTGCGCTATCTGCGTTGACGCCGAGAGATTGCGGCGCTGTCAGATGAGCGCTTCGAGGTAGTCACCGACGTCGACGGGCGCCGCCGCCCGCACATCCGGCCAGAGCTCGGCGAGAACGCCGACGGCGCGACGGAGGTCACGCACGGGAGCGGTGAACGGCAGCCGGAGGTGGCGGTCGTGTCCCCCGTCAACCGCGAATCGGCTGCCCGCCGAAAGGTAGACGCCTTCGTTCCGTGCGGCGAGGACGAGTCCCGAGCTCAACGGTGCATCGAGCTCGATCCACAGGGCCACGCCGCCGGCAACGTCGGGGACGCGCCAGTTCGGCAACCGCTCGCGGAGTGCCCGCACGGTCGCGTCGCGACCTTCCCCCAGCAGTTGCGCGCGCTGCGCGAGCACATCAGGCATACGCTCCACAACGCGCGCGGCCACGGCCTGCTCGAACTCCGGTGTGCCGAGATCGCGCGCCGGGCGCGCAGCGATGAGGAGCGAAACCAGCTCGCGGTCGGCACGCACCCATCCGATCCGCAGGCCGCCCCACACGGTCTTTCCGAGCGAACCGATCCGGACGACCGGAGTATGGGAGAAGCTGACTTCTGCAGGGACGGCAGCGGCTCCAGGGACGACGTCGATCGCAAGGTCTGCCGTGGTCTCGTCGATGATCAGAACGGTTCCTGCACGAGCCGCAGCATCGGCGTGCGCCTCCTCTTCGGCGACATCCATCGTGCGGCCCGTCGGATTCTGGAACCGCGGCATGAGGTAGGCGATGCGAGGGCGTGTGCGGGCGAACGCCTGCTGCGCGCGATCGAGGTCCCACCCCGTCGACGTGGACACCGGCACGCCCACCAACCGGGCTCCGGCGCCGCGGAGGGCCTCCGCGGCGTGCGGATAGGTCGGAGTCTCGATGAGCGCTCGATCGCCTCGACGAAGAAGCGTCTGAGCCAGCAGATGGATGGCAGACTGCGCGCCCGTGGTGATGATGACCTCGTCCGCGTCTGTGGGCAGGCCGGACGCAGAATAGCGAGCGGCAATAGCCTCGCGCAGGGCGAGCGATCCCCGCATCTCGTATCCCGCGCGCGCGACGAGGGACGCGGCATCCGTTGCGACCTCGCTCATGATCCCCGCCAACCCGGGCCACGCCGCCGGGCTCGCCTGCTGCAGATCGATCGCTTCTGCGCTCGCGAGCACCCGGCCGGGTTCGCGCCCCCGCACGGCAAGGGTCACACTGCCCGAACCGCGCACGCTCGTGATGTGCGCAGTACTGCGGAGGCTGCCGTACGCAGCCGCCACGGTGCTGCGGCTCAGGCTCAGCGTGGCGGCCAGCTCACGCTCGGCGGGCAGCGCAGTCCGCGCCGCGATCCGGCCATCGAGACACAGCAGCCGGATGCCGTCGGCGAGAGCTTCATACGCGGGTTCGCGCGTACGCCATCCACCGAGCGCGGCAGCGAGGGCACGAGCGCTGATTCGGGAGTCCACGCGGCCACGATAGTGCAATTGGCCTGGTGTCGTCAGTCCAATCGGGCGTTACAGTGCGTATATGGCGCTTCGCATCACGCAACTTCTCGTCGGCCTCGTGCTCTACGGCGCGGGCTGCGCGATCATGGTGCGCGCCGGAATCGGCCTCGACCCTTGGACGGTGTTCGCGCAAGGACTCTCGCGCCAGACCGGCATCGGGATCGGCTGGATCACAAACATCGTCGGGTTCCTCGTCCTGCTGCTGTGGATCCCGCTCCGCCAGCGTCCGGGGATCGGCACCGTCGCGAACATCCTCCTCGTGGGCACGAGCATGCAGGTGACACTCGCGGTCCTGCCCGCCGCGAACGGATTCATCGTGCAGGTGCTCGTCTTCCTCAGCGGCATGCTGCTCCTCGCCCTGGCGTCCGGGCTGTACATCGGTGCGCGATTCGGTCCCGGTCCGCGCGACGGCCTGATGACCGGACTGAACGCGCGCTTCGGGTGGCCGGTGTGGGTGGCGCGGTTGTGCGTCGAGGCATCCGTGCTGGCGGCAGGGTGGCTGCTCGGCGGCACGGTAGGTCTCGGAACGATCCTCTTCGCCGCAGGCATCGGCCCGCTGGTGCACCGCACCCTGCCCCTGTTCGATCGACGGGAGCGGCGGTCCACCCATGCCCCCGCTCACGCGGAAGCACCCGCGACCTGATCACCGCCGCGGCGACCCCAGCGGAGGGTCAGTGCTCCTGGAAGCGCGGCCAGTCCGAACCCGGCGGCAGGTGACCGTGCAAGGCACTTTTGGCGATCTCCATCGTCGGATACGTGCCCAGGCTGGCGTCTGCGCCGGCGATCGTCGCGATGTAGCCGTCGCCCTGATGACGGATGGTACCGACGACATTGCCTTCGGCGCCGTAGGCGACCCACAGTGTGGACGAAGTGGTGCTCATGATGACTCCTCTCTCGTCGCGCTCGACGCTACGCCTGTGCGCGCGCCGGCGGAAGACCCGGACGACGAGGAAGTGATGCGGTGCCCCCGGCAGGATTCGAACCTGCGACCCACGGATTAGAAGGCCGTCGCTCTTCCACTGAGCTACGGAGGCGCCCTCCCAGCGTAGCGGGCGCCACGGGTCACGTCGGGACCGCTCGTTAGGATGAGTGCCATGGTGAATGCCGCGGAGAACGACCGCCTCGTCTGGATCGACTGCGAGATGACCGGGCTCGACCTCGAAGTCGACGAGCTCGTCGAGATCGCGATCGTGATCACGGATTTCGAGCTCAACGTTCTCGATCCGGGCTTCCAGATCGTGATCAAGCCGGATGACTCCGCACTCGCGCACATGAACGACTTCGTGACGAAGATGCACGAGAGCTCGGGCCTGCTCGACGAGATCCCCGGCGGAGTGAGCCTCGCCGAGGCCGAGTTCGAGGCGCTCGAGTACATTCAACGCTTCGTCCCCGAAGGAAAGGCGCCCCTCGCCGGCAACACGATCGGCACAGACCGCATGTTCCTCGCCCGCTTCATGCCGCGCGTCGACCGCTGGCTCCACTACCGCAACGTCGACGTCTCGAGCATCAAAGAGCTTTCCCGACGCTGGTACCCGCGTGCCTACTTCAACGCCCCCGCGAAGGACGGCGGGCACCGCGCGCTCGCGGACATCCGCGAGTCGATCCGTGAGCTCGCCTACTATCGCGAAGCGGTCTTCGTCCCGGCTCCGGGACCCTCCAGCGACGCAGCACGAACCGCCGCAGCCGGCGCCGTGTCAACGTACGCCCCGAGCGTGTAATACAATCGACTGGTTGCCCGGAAACAGGCACATGGTGGCTATAGCTCAGTTGGTAGAGCACCGCGTTGTGGTCGCGGGGGTCGCGGGTTCAAGCCCCGTTAGCCACCCCATTTCCTCCCCCGATGGGAGATCCCGATGCTCGAGATGGATGCCGACGCGTTCGATGCGCTCGTCACCGAGGAACTCGATCTGTTGCCGGACGAGATGATTGACGGACTCGACAACGTCATCTTCGTCGTCGAGGATCGCCCGGAAGACGGTTCCCTCGACCTTCTCGGGCTGTACGACGGCCTGGCCCTCACGGAGCGCGACCGCTACGGCGTCGGTGAGCTGCCCGACCGCATCATCGTCTACCGCGAGCCGCACCTGCACGCGTGCGACGACGAGAACCACCTGCGCGACGAGGTGCACACGACGCTCGTCCACGAGATCGCCCACTTCTATGGGATCGACGATGCACGACTGCACGACCTCGGGTGGGCATGATGGATGCCGTGGTCGGTGGCGCATCGCGGCAAAAAATGGACACCTAAGGTTGTGGGCCTGTGGGAAGGCGCGTCAACACTTGCCGTCGTCATTGTGGCATTGCTGAACAATTAAAAACGGAAATTCCGTACAGGCACCGGGGAGCCCTGAGTGAAAGCAGATTTCAATTGCGGGGAATTGTAAGCCTTCGGTGGCATTAACTGGTGGTCACTGGCGATCTTGGCGTACACCTC
>QFPD01000175.1 GCA_003248845.1 Microbacterium sp.
CGGCACCGTCGACAAGTTCCAGGGGCAGGAGGCGGCGGTCGCGATCGTGTCGCTCGCCGCGTCGTCGGGTCGCGATGCCCCGCGCGGCCTCGAGTTCCTTTTGCTGCAGAACCGTCTCAACGTCGCAGTCTCGCGGGCGGAGCACACCGCGTACGTCGTCTATGCGACGGGCCTCCTCGATGATCTGCCGCGCACTCCCGAGGGAGTGGCCCGGCTGAGCGCCTTCGCGCGCCTCGTCGGCGCGGCCTGACGCCTCGACGAGCCGAGCGCCCGCCACAACCTCCGCGCCTGCCACGACCCCGGCATCCGCCCTAGACTCGCCCCATGAGCGACGACGCACCGCGCCAGTTCGAGATCGACCTGCCGCCGGAGGTCGTGCCCGGCAGCTATGCCGACTTCGCCAACGTGTGGCACACCCCCGACGTGTTCGTGATGGACTTCGTCTCGCTCGCCCGCCCCCCGCAGGCGGCGACGGATGCCGACGGCAACCCCGTCACGGTCGTGCCCGGCCGCGTCGTACAGCGGGTGCGGATCCCCCCGCAGCAGGTGTTCGAGCTCGCCAAGGCGCTGACGCAGCAGCTCGAGTTCTGGGAGCAGGAGACCGGGCGCCGCACGGACGGCTAGCGGTCACCGTCGAGGCGTATACTCGCCGAGGCGCTGCGCATCCGCTCCGATGCTTCCCGCGGCGCCGACGAGCGAAGGCGGTGACGACCATGGCAGACGATAGTCCGCGCGCCGCGGTGTCCGCCGCTCGCGTCTTCGTGCGCTGAGCTGTCGCCGACCCGCGGCGCATCTGCGCGCACGCCACCGGCGTGCGCGATCTTTCCGTGCGTCCGCGACCCGGGCGCCCGCGCATACGGAGACAACATGACCCTCATCGACAACGCCATCTACGTGGGCGGCCGCCGAGTCGCGACGCCGCGCTCCCTCGACGAGACGTACACCCTGCAGGAGACCCACGAGGGCTTCGCCTGGATCGGAATGTATCGGCCCACGGCGGCCGAGCTTGCGTCCGTCGCGGCCGAGTTCGACCTGCATCCGCTCGCGATCGAGGATGCCGCGGTCGGCCACCAGCGCTCCAAGGTCGAGCGTTACGGCGACACTCTCTTCGTCGTGCTCCGCCCCGCTCGCTACGACGACGTTCGCGAGCGGCTCGACATCGGGGAACTGCACCTGTTCGCGGGGCCTGACTTCCTGATCACCATCCGCCACGCGGAGTCTCCCGACATGGCATCCGTCCGTCGTCGGCTGGAGCAGCAGCCCGAACTCCTCGCCCTGGGCTCGGAGGCGGTGCTCTACGCGGTGCTCGACCGAATGGTGGACGAGTACGAGCCCGTGGTCGCCGGTATCGAGAACGACATCGACGAGATCGAGGACGCTCTGTTCGGCGACTCCGACGACGACGCGCTCTCGCGGCGCATCTACGAGCTGTCCGGCGAGCTCATCCGGTTCACCCGCGCGACCCACCCGCTCGTCGGGATCATCGAGTGGCTGCAGCGCGGCCACGACGTCTACCACGTCGACATCGAGCTGCAGCGGCGCCTGCGGGACGTGCAGGATCACGCGATCCGCGTCACCGAGCGCATCGACGGGTTCCGCGCCGTGCTCGACAAGGCGCTCACGGTGCACTCCGCGCTCGTCGCACGGCGCCAGACCGAGGTGAACCTGCAGCAGAACGAGCAGGTGAAGAAGATCTCGTCATGGGCGGCGATCATCTTCGCGCCCACGCTCATCGGCACGGTCTACGGCATGAACTTCGACATCATGCCGGAACTGCATTGGGAGTACGGCTATCCGGTCGCCCTCGCAGTGATGGTGGCATTCCCGACCGTGCTCTACCTGATCTTCAAGCGTCGCCGCTGGCTCTGAGCGGCGGCTCAGACGGTGCCGTACAGGCGATCACCCGCGTCGCCGAGGCCGGGCACGATGTAGCCCTTCTCGTTGAGGCGCTCATCGAGCGCACCCAGCACGAGGGTCACGTCGCGGTCGCCGACCTGCTCCTGGATCGCCGCGACGCCCTCCGGGGCGCCGAGGATGCAGATCGCGGTGACGTCCTGTGCACCGCGCGCGAAGAGGAAGTCGATCGCTGCGCCCAGCGACCCGCCGGTCGCGAGCATCGGGTCGAGCACGAAGCACTGCCGGTCGCTGAGGTCCTCGGGCAGGCGCTCGGCGTAGGTGTAGGGCTGCAGGGTCTCCTCGTTGCGCGCCATCCCGAGAAAGCCGATCTCGGCCGTGGGGAGAAGCTTCACCATCCCATCGAGCATGCCGAGCCCGGCGCGCAGGATGGGCACGACGAGCGGGCGCGGCTCGGAGATCCGCACGCCCTTCGTGGTCGTGACCGGGGTCTGGATCTCGATCTCCTCGACGCGCACGTTGCGCGTCGCCTCGTAGGCGAGGAGGGTCAGGAGCTCCTCGGTGAGCTGCCGGAAAACCGGCGACGGGGTGCGCTCGTCGCGCAGCACCGTCAGTTTGTGGGTGATGAGGGGATGGTCGGCCACGTGCACGCGCATGGTGTTCAGCCTACGGCGCCGGGCAGCTGCCGTGCGGTTCCCGCGCGCGAATGCTCCTCGAAGAGCCCGCCCGTACGCTGAGGGTATGACCCTTCCCCCGAGACCGAGCGACGACGCGGCGATGCGCCGCGCGCTCGAGCTGGCCGCGCGGGCCTCGGCGGCCGGTGAGATCCCGGTGGGCGCTGTCGTCGTGGATGCCGCGGGCACGGTTCTCGGCGAAGGCCTGAACCTGCGCGAAGCGACAGGTGACCCCACGGCCCATGCGGAAATCGTCGCGCTGCGCGCTGCAGCGGCATCCGCCGAATCATGGAATCTCGAGGGCTGCACGCTCGTCGTCACTCTCGAGCCGTGCCTCATGTGCGCCGGAGCGATCCTGCAGGCGCGCGTCGGCCGCGTCGTCTTCGGTGCGTGGGACGAAAAGGCGGGCGCTGCCGGATCGGTGTACGACGTGCTCCGCGACCGGCGCCTCCCCGTGCGCGCGGAAGTCGTCGGCGGCATCCACGAGTCCGAGGCGCGAGCGGTGCTGCGCGCCTTCTTCGACGCCCGCCGCTGACCGGTCGGCGCGATCAGTCCGAAGAGCTCAAGATGATCGCCTCGGTGGGCGGAGCAGGGTCGGCCGGGCGGCCGATGTATCCGATCCGTTCGAGCAGCGCGCGGCGGAACTCGGCCGGGCGCTCGAGATGCGGCGAGTGTCCGACCCCCTCGAGTTCGACCTCGGTGACCTCTCCTCCCGCCGCGCGGTAGGCCTCCAGCACGTCGCGGGTCTGCGACACCATCGGCTGGGCGGGAGCCACTTCCTCACCCGGCCACCCGGGGATCACACCCAGGGCGCCGAGGTTGTTGAGGTCGAAGAACGAGGCGTCGGACACGATGGCGTCCGCCGAGCCGTGGACCCACAGGATCGGCGGCTTCGCGGCGATGTTGACGATCCCCGACGTGTCGAAGTAGCGCGGCACCATCGTGTTGAGCACCCCGATCGTGCCGGCGGCGAAGCCGGGCCAGTTCGGGCTGTCGACGCCGTCGCCGGGATAGTTGCCCTCGGCGGTGGAGGTCGTGTTCATGGACTCGACCCACGTGTCCTCGTGTTCGCTCGTGTAGCCGGGCGCGACGTAGCCGGAACGGAAGACGCTCCGCGGCGACGTGGGCGCCGCGTCGCTCGCGTCGCGATCGGTCAGACGCTGCACGAAGTCCGGGTTCGCGCCGCCGCCGCCGCAGCCGGCGTCGTCGTCGGTGAGGCGCGTGCCGTCTCGGCGCGTACCGCCGAAGCCGTACGGCGAGACGGGGGCCTGCAGGGTCAGGCTGAGCGCCGGGTGGTCGAGCGCGTACTGCATGACGACGCCGCCGCCCATCGACCACCCGACCAGATGGGCGGTGTCGAGTCCGAGGGTGCGGAGCGTCGCGTGGACGTCATCGCTGAAGTCGCGGACGCCGCGGGTCGCGTCGACGGGAAGGCTCTCGGTTCCTCCGAACCCGCGCAGGTCGATCGCGATGACGCGCAGATCGCTCGGCAGATCCTGCATGAGCTCCTGCCAGAACAGGCTCGACGACACGTTCCCGTGGATGAGCACAACCGTGCTCTCCGCCGGCGCGGCAGGGTCGTCACCGTCGCGCTCGAGGATGTTCACGGTCAGTCGGTCGGTGTCGATCAGCCGTGCGGAGATGCCGTCGAAGAGCGTCATAGCGGCATCCTAGCGCCGTCGTCTTTCACCTGAACCGAGTCTCATTTTCCACGGCGCTCGTAGGATGGCGGTATGCCCCAGACGCTCCCCCCGATCGCGATCCTCGGTGCCGGCTCGATGGGCGGTGCCATCGCGCACGGCCTCGCCCGCTCCGGCCTCGCGCCGCAGCTCACGGTCACCAACCGAACCCAGACCAAGGCGTCGGAGCTCGCCGGGGAGGGCGTGACGAGTATCGCCCTCGAGGCGGACGCGGGGGCCAACCTCCGGGCGGCTGCCGACTCCGACGTCGTTCTCATCGGGGTCAAACCGGTGATGGTGCCCGACCTGCTGCGAGAGATCGCTCCCGCGCTGCGGCCCGGCACGATCGTCGTGAGCCTCGCGGCCGGCGTGACCCTCGCGACGTTCGAGTCGATCGTGGGGGAAGAGGTGCCCGTCATCCGCGCGATGCCCAACACCCCTGCGGTCGTCGGCAAGGCGGTCACGGGACTGGCGCGGGGTTCCGCGGCATCCGACGGCGACCTCGCGCTCGTGCGGGCGCTGTTCGAGACGTGCGGAGTGGTCATCGAGGTCCCGGAGGGGCAGATCGACGCCCTCTCCACGATCTCAGGATCGGGCCCCGCCTACGTCTTCCTCCTCATCGAAGAGCTCACCGAGGCGGCCCGGGGCAAGGGATTCTCCGACGCCGACGCCCGGCTGATGGCCGAGCAGACCTTCATCGGGGCGGCGGCGCTGCTGGATGCCACGCGGGAGGATCCGGCCGAACTCCGTCGCCAGGTCACGAGTCCCAAGGGCACGACCGAGCGCGCGGTCGCGGTGCTGGAGGGGGCGAACCTCGCGGGAATCTTCGCCGAGGCGACCGACGCCGCGCTCGCCCGCGCCCGCGAACTCGCCGCCGGCGCCTGATCCGCCTCAGCGGTCGAGCGACGCGGCGGTCCTCGTCGGCCGAGCCGTGGCCGCCATTCCCTTGAGAAACCAAGCGCCGCGCGAGAAACCACGGCAGCGGTGGTTTCTCGGCGTCCACGTGGTTTCTCACGTGTGCGCCGACTGCGGCGTGATCGCGTCAGGAGCGAAGGCGGCGAACGGAGGCGGCGGCCGGGCG